>CAZFET010000156.1:0-2804 GCA_964517545.1 uncultured Burkholderiaceae bacterium | reverse complement strand
ATGCACTTCTGGCAGCTCGGCGAGTCGCACTACTGGGGCCACAACGCCATCCTGCGCGTCGCGCCGTTCATGAAGCACTGCGCGCTCGCGCCGCTGCCGGGGCGCGGCTCGCTGAGCGGCGAGATCCTGTCGCACGACTTCGTCGAGGCGGCCCTGATGCGGCGCGCCGGCTGGAAGGTCTGGGTCGCGTACGACCTGCCGGGCAGCTGGGAACAGCTGCCGCCCAACCTCGTGGCCGAGGTGATGCGCGACCGGCGCTGGTGCCAGGGCAACCTGCAGAACTCGCGGCTGATGTTCGAGCCCGGGCTGCACCCGGTGCACCGCAGCGTGTTCCTCACCGGCGCGCTGGCGTACCTGTCGGCGCCGCTGTGGCTGGGCTTCCTGCTGCTGTCGACGCTGCTGTTCGCCCAGCATGCGCTGGACGAGCCGAAGTACTTCATCGAGCCCTACCAGTTGTTCCCCATCTGGCCGAGCGCCGACCTGCGGCTGATGCTCACCTTGTTCGGCCTGACCGCGTCGCTGCTGCTCGTGCCCAAGCTGCTCGCGCTGCTGATCGTGCTGGCGCGCGGCCAGGCGCGCGAGTTCGGCGGACCGCTGCGCCTGCTGGTCGGTGCGGTCGTCGAGTTCCTGCACTCGATGCTGCTGGCGCCCGTGCGCATGCTGTTCCACAGCCAGTTCGTGCTGACCGCGCTGACCGGCTGGAAGCTCGACTGGAAGTCGCCGCCGCGCGACGACGAAGCCACCACCTGGCGCGAGGCGTGGTCCAGGCACGGCAGCCACACGGTCTTCGCGCTGGTCTGGGTGGGCGCGATCCTCGCGTCGGGCGCCGTGTTCCCGTGGTGGCTGTCGCCGGTGATCGGCGGGCTGCTGCTCGCGGTGCCGCTGTCGGTGTGGACCAGCCGGCGCGGCGCCGGTCTCGCGTTCAGGCGTGCCGGGCTGCTGCTCACGCCCGAGGAGCGGCAGCCGCCGGCCGAGCTGGTGGCCGCCGCGCGCCATGCCGAGGATTTTGCGCAGCCGCTGCCGGCGCCTGCCGCGCACGCGGCCGGCACGGCGCGCCCGCTCAGCGCGCCCGCTCAGCGCGCCGCGAACGGCGCGCCTTGCAGCTTCGCGCCCGGCTTGAGTCCGCGTTTGGCGAACCAGCCCTGGTTCATCTCCAGCGCGTAGCGCACCGGCTGCCCCGAGCAGTGCGACGCGAGCGACTGCGGCTGCATGTCCTCGATGTTCACGATGCTGCCGTCGTCTGCCATGAAGGCGATCGACAGCGGCAGCAGGGTGTTCTTCATCCAGAAGCACTGCACGCCGGGCTCGTCGAAGACGAACAGCATGCCGTCGTTGGGCGGCATCTCGCGCCGGTGCATCAGCCCGATCGCGCGCTGCTCGGGCGTGCGCGCCACCTCGGCGCGGATGTTGTGGATGCCCGCGTTGAGCGTGATGGCGGCCAGCCGCTGCGGGCCGTCCTGCGCACGGACGGGCGCCGGTGCCCATGACGCGACCAGGGGCACGACGGCGAAGGCGCAGACGAGGCGGCGGGCGACTTTGATCCAGGTCATATCGGGGTCCGGGGGCGCTGCCTAGATTATCGGCCGTGGCCGATCCCGCAGTTCTCGACGACCCGGTTGCGCAGGCGACCTACACGCAGTGGCGCGACGACGGCGGCGGCAGGCGCGAGGCGCACTCGCAGTTCGTGCTGTCGGGCATGCACTGCGCGGCCTGTGCGGGACTGATCGAAGGCGCGCTCGCACGCCAGCCCGGCGTGCTCTCGGCCCAGGTCAACGCGGCGAGCGAGCGGCTCGCGCTGCGCTGGGACCCGTCGCGCACGCGGCTCTCGTCGCTCGTCGCGGCCGTCGAGGCCGCGGGCTACGGGGCCGCGCCCGATGCCGCCGCCAGCACGCGCGCACTGCGCCAGGCCGAAGCGCGCCAGGCGACGTGGCGCCTGTTCGTCGCCGCCTTCTGCATGATGCAGGTGATGATGCTCGCGGTGCCGCTGTACGTGGCGGCGCCGGGCGAGATCCCGCCCGACCAGGTGCGGCTGCTGAACTGGGGCGCGTGGGTGCTGTCGCTGCCGGTGATGCTGTTCTCGGCCGCGCCGCTCTTTCGCGGCGCGTGGCGGCAACTGCGCGTCGGGCGCATCGGCATGGACACGCCGGTCGCGCTCGCGTTGCTGGTGACCTTCGTCGCCAGCACCGGCGCGACCTTCGACCCCGGCGGCGTGTTCGGGCACGAGGTCTACTTCGATTCGCTGACCATGTTCGTCGCCTTCTTGCTCGGCGCGCGCCGGCTCGAGCTCGCGGCGCGCCACCGGGCGGCGGCCGAACTCGAAGGCAGCGCCGACCTGGCGCCGCTCACCGCGCTGCGGCTCGACGACGACGGCCAGGTGCGGGAAGTGGTGGCCCAGCGCCTGCAGGCCGGCGAGCGCGTGCGCGTGCCGCTCGGCGCCGCGTTCCCGGCCGACGGCGTGATCGTCGAAGGCGACACGCACGTCGACGAGTCGCTGCTGACCGGCGAGTCGCGCGCGCTGCGGCGCCGCGCGGGCGACGAGGTCGTGGCCGGCAGCCTGAACCTCGGCGCGCCGGTGCAGGTGCGCGTGCTGCGCAGCGGCCGCGACACGCGCCAGGAAGCGATCGCGCAGCTCGTGCGCAGCGCGCTCGGGCAGCGGCCGCAGTGGTTCGCGCTGGCCGACCGCATGGCGGGCCCGTTCCTGTGGGCCGTGCTGCTGCTGGCCGCCGGCGCGGCGGCCGCGTGGAGCCTGATCGATCCGTCGCGCGCGGTCTGGGTGGCGGTGTCGGTGCTGATCGTCACCTGCC
>CAZFET010000155.1:2062-8393 GCA_964517545.1 uncultured Burkholderiaceae bacterium | reverse complement strand
GCGATGATGCGGTGGAACTGCGTGAACGCGGCCTGCGGGCAGGTGTCGAGCCCGCGCGCGCGCGCGGCGACCATGATGTTCTGCAGGAACCTGCCGTAGTCGCGCCAGCTGCCGCGCTCCATCACGCGGTCGATCGCGAACATGAGGCCGACCGGCGCGTCGAAGAACAGGTAGTTGCGCCCGTGCTGCTCGTGCATGCGCGCCTTGTCGCCCTTGGCGATGCCGACCAGCCCGTACAGGTCCCAGCCGATCTTGCGGCGGCGGTCGATGTACGGCGAGACCCACTTGATCGGGTAGTACGGATACTCCTCGCGGTGCGTCTCGGCGACCTGCGGATCGTCGTAGGCGGCGACGATGTCGCGCGACAGCGCCGCGAGCTTCTCGCCGGTCAGCACGTGCACCTTCCAGGGCTGCGTGTTGGTGCCCGACGGCGCGCGCGAGGCCACGCGCAGGATGTCCTCGATCGTCGCGCGCGGCACGGGGGTCGGCAGGAAGCGGCGGACGGCGCGGCGCGAGGTGATGGCGGCATCGACCAGCGCGATCGATTCGGGACTCGGAGTGGTGCTCATGCGGCGTGGACTTCCAGCGGCGCGAGCGCCGCACGCAGGGTTTCGGGCAGCGGCACGGGCCGCCGGCTGGCGCGATCGACGTAGACGTGCACGAAGTGGCCGCGCGCCGCGCACGAATCGGCGCCCGGCGCGAACAGGCCGATCTCGTAGCGCACGCTCGACGTGCCGCGGTGCGCCACGCGGAGCCCGGCCTCGACCGTCTGCGGGAAGGCGAGCGGCGCGAAGTAGTGGCACGGCGTCTCGACCACGAGGCCGATCACGCCGTCGTGCGCGTGCAGGTCGAGCGCGCCGCGCTCGATCAGGTAGCGGTTCACGGCGGTGTCGAAGAAGCTGTAGTAGACGACGTTGTTGAGGTGGCCGTAGACGTCGTTGTCCATCCAGCGCGTGACGATCGGCGCGAAGTGGCGGAAGGCGCTGCGGGGTTGTGGCTGCGGACGGCTCATGAGGCGCATTGTTCCACCGCGTGCGGCGGCGAGGACCACGCGGCGTGGCTCGCGAGCGCCGCGCGGAACGTGTTGACCTGCACCTGCACCGTCTCGCCGATGTCGCGTCCGTAGCCGCCGGCCATCGCGACGGCGACCGGCACGCCGCGCTCGCGCAGCGCCGCGAACACGCGCCGGTCGCGCTCGGCGAGGCCGGCCGTCGACACCTTCAGGCGGCCCAGCCGATCGTGCTCGTGCGGGTCGGCGCCCGCCAGATAGAAGGCCAGCGCCGGCGGATGGCCCTCGTGCCGGCGCCACATTTCGTCGAGCGCGCCATCGACCGCGGCGAGGTACTCGGCGTCGCCGCAGCCGTCGGGCAGCTCGACGTCGAGGTCGCTCGCCTCCTTGCGGAACGGGAAGTTGCGCGCGCCGTGCAACGACAAGGTGAACACGGTCGGGTCGTCGCGGAAGATCGACGCGGTGCCGTTGCCCTGGTGCACGTCGAGGTCGATCACGGCCACGCGCAGCAGGCGTCGCTGCCTGCGGTGGTGCTCGGCCTGCATCAGTCGCGCCGCCACGGCCACGTCGTTGAAGACGCAGTAGCCCGAACCGCGGTCGGCGTAGGCGTGGTGCGTGCCGCCGGCGAGGTTGGCCCCGACCCCCTCGGCGAGCGCCGCACGCGCCGCCGCGATCGTGGCGCCCACCGAACGCCGCGCCCGCTCGGCCATCGCGGGCGACCACGGGAAGCCGATCTCGCGCTGCTGCGCCGGCGTCAGCAGGCCGCGCTCGACGGCGTCGATGTAGGCCGGCGTGTGGGCCAGGGCCAGCTCGCCGTCGGTGGCCGCCGGGGCCTGTGCGAGTCGCACGGCGGTGAGTTCGGCCGCCAGCCGGTCGCGAAGCAGGCGGTACTTCGGCATCGGGAAGCGGTGCCCGGCCGGCAAGGGCAGCACGAACTGGTCGGCGTAGAAGGCCTGCATCGCCGGCGGATTCTGCCGGCGCGCCGATTCCTAGAGTCGGCGCCCTAGAATGCTGCGCCGCAACAAAAATCGCTTGAAAGCTGCGCGACCGTCCGTATACTTCGGGTCATGCTGCAGTGCAACATGTCTGCAGCCAGACCTGAACCCACCCACTTGGAGAGACTGAAATGCTGACCGCCGAACAACTGGTTGCCGCCCAGAAAGCCAACGTCGAGACCCTCTTCGGCCTGACCTCGAAGGCCTTCGAAGGCGTCGAGAAGCTCGTCGAGCTGAACCTGCAAGTCGCCAAGGCGACCATGGGCGAAGCCGCCGAAACCGCCAAGGCCGTGCTGTCGGTCAAGGACGCGCAAGAACTGCTGGCCCTGCAAGCCGGCCTGCTGCAGCCGGCTGCCGAGAAGGCCGCCGCCTACAGCCGCCACGTGTACGACATCGCCGCGTCGACCAACGCCGAAGTCAGCCGCATCGCCGAGTCGCAGGTGGCCGACGCGCAGAAGAAGTTCATGAACTCCGTCGACGCCGCGATGAAGAACGCGCCGGCCGGCACCGAGAACGCCGTGTCGCTGGTGAAGTCGGCCATCGCCGCCGCGAACAACGCCTACGAGAGCGTGCACAAGGCCGCCAAGCAGGCCGCCGACGTGGCCGAAGCCAACATCCAGGCCATCACGTCGACCGCCGTCAAGGCGACGCAGACCCAGCCCCGCGCCAAGCGCGCCGCCTGAGTCCGCACGCGACAGGACTTGAACTGAAGGCGAACGACCGAATCTGATCGATGCCGCGGCGCGAGCCGCGGCCTCTCTGGAAGGTTGTCTCCTCGGTACCTCTCGAAACCCCCTTTCAAGGTACCTTCGGCCCGGTGGCGACACCGGGCCGTTTTTCTTTCTGCTTCCCTTTCTGCTGCCATCCGGGCCGAGCCGCCGCTTCGCCGCCCGGGCGCGCCCCGCTTATCAGCGATCGGCATATTCAAGAAAGAAGAATGTAGTTCTCAACCATAAGAGCGCTCCCTAGAGTCCCGACAAGGCCGCATTGCTGCGGCGAAACGGGATATCCATGGACTCTCTGGCCGTCATTGCGGGATTCGGCGTCGGCGCCATCGTCGGGATGACCGGCATCGGCGGCGGCTCGCTGATGACGCCGCTGCTGCTGTCGGTGTTCAAGCTGAACCCGGCGGTGGCGATCGGCACGGACTTGTGGTTCGCCGCCATCACCAAGATGTCCGGCTCGGTGGCGCATCACCGGCACGGCAACGTCGACTACGGCATCACCGGCCGGCTGCTGGCCGGCAGCATCCCCGCGTCGATCGCGACGATCGGGCTGATGCACTTCACCGGCATCACGAAGGGCTGGGCGAGCGCGCTCACGTATGCGCTGGGCATCGCGCTGCTGCTCACTGCGGTGACGGTGGCCTATCGCCAGGCCTGGACGGCCGTGGGCCTGCGGCTCGAACGCCACGTCACCGACGCGCGCCGCCCGGCGCTGACCGTGGCCGCGGGCGCCGTGCTCGGCGTGCTGGTGAGCCTGAGCTCGATCGGCGCCGGCGCCATCGGCGCGACCCTGATCCTGCTGCTGTACCCGCGCATCGAGGCGCGCCGCGTCGTCGGCACCGACATCGCCCACGCGGTGCCGCTCACCCTGGTGGCCGGCATCGGCCACGCCACCCTGGGCCACGTGAACTGGGAGCTGCTGGTCGCGCTGCTGTTCGGCTCGATCCCCGGCATCTGGTTCGGCGCGCAGCTCACGCGCCGCATGCCCGATGCGCTCGTGCGTGCCCTGCTGTGCGTGGCGCTCGTGACCGCCGGGCTGAAGGTGGTCAACTGATGTACCGCTACACCGACTTCGACCGCCGCTTCGTGCGCGCCCGCGCGGCGCAGTACCGCGACCAGCTCGAGCGCCACCAGCGCGGCGAACTGTC
This sequence comes from uncultured Burkholderiaceae bacterium, assembly GCA_964517545.1. Lineage (GTDB taxonomy): Bacteria > Pseudomonadota > Gammaproteobacteria > Burkholderiales > Burkholderiaceae_C > CAZFET01. Next base: position 4,516 of record CAZFET010000155.1, on the reverse strand, counting down.
CGACGACGACTTCCGCCCGCTGCGCCTGCAAAACGGCTGGTACCTGCAGCGCCACGCGCCGATGCTGCGCGTGGCCGTGCCCTACGGCGAACTGTCGAGCCGCCAGCTCCGCGCGCTCGCGCGCGTCGCGCGCGAGCACGACCTGCAGGACGCCGGCACCCCGCGCGAGCGCGGCGGCTACGGTCACTTCACGACGCGCCAGAACCTCCAGTTCAACTGGATCCCGCTGGCGCGTTCGGCCGACGTGATGGAGCTGCTCGCCGAGGCCGACCTGCTCGCGCTGTGGCGTGCCGCGAAGGACGCCGGCTTCGCCACGCCCAACATCGGCCTGCTCACCGACATGATCGCCTGCCCGGGCGGCGACTTCTGCGGGCTGGCCAACGCGCGCTCGATCCCGATCGCCGCCGCGATCACCGAGCGCTTCCAGGATCTCGACGAGCTGTACGACATCGGCGACATCGACCTGCACATGAGCGGCTGCATGAACTCCTGCGGCCACCATCACAGCGGGCACATCGGCATCCTCGGCGTCGACAAGGACGGCGCCGAGTGGTACCAGGTCTCGCTCGGCGGCGCCGACGGCAGCACGCTGTCGGGCGCCGCGGTGGCGGGCAAGGTGATCGGCCCGTCGTTCTCGGCCGACGAGGTGCCTGACGTGGTCGAGGCCGTGATCGACACCTACCGCTCGCGCCGCGCCGCGAACGAGCGCTTCATCGACACCGTGCGCCGCGTGGGCCTCGAGCCGTTCAAGACGGCCGCCAATGCCGTGCGCCGCGAGACCGCGGAGGCCGCATGAGCCACGAACCGCAGTTCATCGACGCGCACGAGCCCGCCTGGCCGTCGATCGACGAGTGGCGCGCCGCCGGCGCGCCCGCCGGCGGCCGCGTGAGCATCGCCAACACGCTCGACCCCGAGTCGCTGCGCGCCGACCTGCCGCGCCTGGCCGCGATCGGCCTGCACTTCCCGAAGTGGACCGACGGACGCGCCTACAGCCAGGCGCGGCTGCTGCGCGTGCGCCTGCGCTTCGCGGGAGAGATCCGCGCCACCGGCGACGTGGTGGTCGACATGGTGCCGCTGCTCGTGCGCACGGGCTTCGACGCGGTGCAGCTGCGCGACGGCCAGCAGCCCGGGCACGCGCGGCGTGCGCTCGGCTTCTTCGACGGCCACTACCAGGGCGACGTGCACGAGCCGCGCCCGTGGTTCGCGAGGGCGGCCTGACCATGGGCGCGATCGACCTCTACGCCCGTCGCACGCCGGAGTTCGACACGCGCGTGGCGCACACGCTCGCGGTGCTGCAGTCGGCCGCCACGCAGTACGGCCCGCGCATCGTGCAGGCCAGCAGCCTGGGCGCCGAAGACATGGTGATCACCGACCTGATCGCGCGGCACGGCCTCGGCATCGCGGTGGCCACCCTGGACACCGGTCGGCTGCACGACCAGACCCTGGCGCTGCTGCCGCGCATCGAGCAGCGCTACGGTCTCGTGGTCGAGGTCTACCGCCCGCCGGCCGAGTCGGTGGTCCGCTTCGTGACGACGCACGGCGACGACGCGATGTACCGCAGCGTCGAGCTGCGCAAGGCCTGCTGCGCGCTGCGCAAGCTCGAGCCGCTGTCGCGCATGCTGGCCCGGCGCGAGGCCTGGATCACCGGCCTGCGCCGCGAGCAGTCCGACGCGCGCGGCCACGTGCCCTTCCGCGAAGCCGACGACACGGGCCGCACCAAGTTCAACCCGCTGGCCGACTGGACCTGGCACGACGTGTGGCACTACATCGCCACGCACGACGTGCCCTACAACCCGCTGCACGACGACTTCCATCCGAGCATCGGCTGCGCGCCGTGCACGCGCGCCGTCGCCGTGGGCGAGGACTTCCGCGCCGGCCGCTGGTGGTGGGAGCAGCAGGGCCAGAAGGAGTGCGGCCTGCACGTGAAGCACCGCAACGAAGGAGTCGTGGCATGAACGCGCCGTTGAGCGTCGAGCGGCTGCTGCCCGAACTCGACCACCACCACCTCGACGCGCTCGAGGAAGAAGCGATCTTCATCCTGCGCGAGGTCGCCGCGAGCTTCGAGCGCCCCGCGCTGCTGTTCTCCGGCGGCAAGGACTCGTGCGTCGTGCTGCGCCTGGCCGAGAAGGCCTTCAAGCAGCACCGCGGCGAAGGCGTCTACGACGGACGCCTGCCCTTCCCGCTGCTGCACGTCGACACCGGCCACAACTTCCCCGAGGTCATCGCATTCCGCGACCGGCGCGTGGCCGACATGGGCGACCGGCTGCTGGTGGCGCATCTCGAGGACTCCATCGCGCGCGGCAGCGTGCGCCTCGCGCACCCGCTGGAGTCGCGCAACGGCCACCAGACCGTAACCTTGCTCGAGGCGATCGAGGCGCACCGCTTCGACTGCCTCGTCGGCGGCGCGCGCCGCGACGAGGAGAAGGCGCGCGCGAAGGAGCGCATCTTCAGCCA
>CAZFET010000155.1:0-2052 GCA_964517545.1 uncultured Burkholderiaceae bacterium | reverse complement strand
GAGCAGCGGCCCGAGCTGTGGACGCTGTTCAACACGCGGCTCAAGCCCGGCGAGCACTTCCGCGCCTTCCCCATCAGCAACTGGACCGAGCTCGACGTGTGGCTGTACATCGCGCGCGAGCGCATCGCGCTGCCGTCGCTGTACTACGCGCACGAGCGCCCGGTCGTGCGCCGCAAGGGGCTGCTGGTGCCGCTGACCGAGGTCACGCCTGCGCAGCCGGGCGAAGCGGTCGAGACCGCGCGGGTGCGCTTTCGCACCGTGGGCGACATGACCTGCACCTGCCCGGTCGAGAGCGACGCGGCCAGCGCCGCTGAGATCGTGGCCGAGACCCAGACGGGCACAGTCAGCGAGCGCAGCGCCACGCCCATGGACGACCGGCCCACCGCCAGCACGAGGGAAAGGCGCAAGAAGGAAGGCTACTTCTGATGAGCACGCACCTCGACGCGCGCGCCGAGCTCGAGCACAAGGCGCTGCGCTTCCTCACCGCCGGCAGCGTCGACGACGGCAAGAGCACCCTGATCGGGAGGCTGCTGCTCGACAGCCGCGCCATCCTGGCCGACCAGCTCGACGCGCTGGAGCGCCGCCCTGCCGGCGCGCCGCTCGACCTGTCGCTGCTGACCGACGGCCTCGAGGCCGAGCGCGAGCAGGGCATCACCATCGACGTGGCCTACCGCTACTTCGCCACGCGGCGGCGCAAGTTCATCATCGCCGACGCGCCCGGCCACGAGCAGTACACGCGCAACATGGTCACGGCCGCGGCCGGCAGCGACGCCGCCGTGGTGCTGGTCGACATCACCAAGCTCGACTCCGCGGTCGCACGCGTGACCCTGCTGCCGCAGACGCGCCGGCACAGCCTGCTCGCGCAGCTGCTGCGCGTGCCCAGCCTGGTGTTCGCAGTCAACAAGCTCGACGCCGTGGCCGATCCGCGCGGCGCGTTCGAGGCGGTGCGCGCGGCGCTGCTCGACTTCGCCGAAGCCGCGGGCATCTGCCCGGCCGGCATCGTGCCGGTGTCCGCGCTGCGCGGCGACAACGTCGCCACGCGGTCGGCCGCCTGGACGTGGTACGACGGCCCGACCCTGCTGCAGCTGCTGGAGTCGCTGCCCGCCGCCGACGAGCGCCACGACGGCGCGCTGCGGCTGCCGGTGCAGTACGTCGCGCGCGACGAGCGCGACGGCGTCGGCCACCAGCCGCGCGTGCTGTGGGGCCGCATCGCGCAGGGGCGCGTGCAGCCCGGCGATGCGGTGCGCGTGCTGCCGGGCGGCGTGCAAGCCGTGGTGGTCGAGGTGCGTCACGCCGGCGACGTGGTCGACGGCTGCGAGGCGGGGCAGTCCGCGGGCCTCGTGCTCGACCGGCAGCTCGACGTGTCGCGCGGCGACTGGATCGTCGCCGCCGCCGCACCCGAGGCGGCCGTCGCCGTGCAGGAGTTCGACGCCACGCTCGCCTGGCTCGACACCGACCCGGCCGCGGTCGGCCGCAAGTACTGGGTGCGCCACGGCAACCGCTGGGTGCAGGCGCGCATCACGTCGATCGACAGCCGCCTCGACATCCACACCCTGGCCGACACCGGCGCGCACGAGCTGGCCGTCAACGACATCGGCCGCGTGCGCGTACAGGTGCAGGCGCCGCTGCCCGTGCAGCCCTACGCCGACAACCGCGTCGGCGGCGCGCTGATCGTGGTCGACCCCGCCACGCATCGCACGAGCGGCGCACTGCTGGTCGACCGCACCGGCGGCGCGCCGCCGCCGCAGCGCGTGCCGACGCTCACCGAGGTCGTGTGATGGCGCCGGTGGTGTTCATCGGCGCCGGCCCCGGCGCGGCCGATCTCGTCACCGTGCGCTGCGCGCGCCGGCTGGCCGAGGCCGACGTGGTGCTGTTCGATGCGCTGACCGATACCGCGCTGCGCGCCTTCGCACCCGCCGCGACGTGGGTCGACGTGGGCAAGCGCGGCTTCTGCGACTCCACCGGCCAGGCGCGCATCAACGCGCTGCTGGTGAAGCACGCGCGCGCGGGCCGCCGCGTCGTGCGCCTCAAGGGCGGCGACCCGAGCGTGTT
>CAZFET010000154.1:1789-8425 GCA_964517545.1 uncultured Burkholderiaceae bacterium | reverse complement strand
GGCGCGGCGCCCGGCAGCGAGAAGGCGGCCGGCGCCGCGACCACGTCGCGGCCGGTCGGCGCAGGTGACGGTGCGAGCGACGGTGCGGGTGTCCGTGCAAGCGCCGGTGCCGGCGTCTGTGCAGGCGTCTGTGCCGGCGTCTGCGCAGGTGCCGGCGCGCCCGAGAGCAGCGCGGCGCCCGGCACCGCGGGGGCGGGCGCGCGCGAGGCCGACCGCACCCAGGCAAAGCCGCCGAGCAGCACCAGCGACGCGACCACCGCTCCGCCGATGAACGCGGTGCCCGGCTGCACCGCGCGCCGGCGACGCACCGCCGCCGAGCCGTCGAACAGCCCGGCGTCGGGCACGCTCAGGCCGGCATCGGCCGACGCCGGCGCGTCCGGCGGCTGGGTCACCTGGATCAGCGCGTGGCCGTCGGCGGCGAACCCGACCTGGAACGGGCCTTGCGGCGCGGGCGGTCTCCACGGCGCGGCCGTGAGCGCGCGGCCGATCCCCGCGGCGGGCTCGGCGACCGCGGCTTCGATGCCCGCCGCCGCGCCGGAGGCCGATGGAGCGTCCGCCGGACCCGCGTAGCGCAGCGGCAGCGGGCCGCTGTCGGGTGCGACTTCGTCGGGGAAGCCGGACGACAGCGGCGCGAGGCCGGCGCCCATCGACGCGCCCGCGGCGCTGCGCAGCGCGGTGCCGGGCAGCGGCGCGCGGCAGCTCGAACACACCGCGGCGGCCACGTCGTTGACGGCCATGCAGCGAGGGCACAACGCGGCTTGCAACGGCGGCGGCTCGGTTCTCGGCATCGGCGGCACACGCGCGCGGAAGGCGGGTCGTGTGCAGCCACTATTGCACCGCGCGTAACACAAGGCAACGGCCGCCGGCCGGCGCGCCGCCGAAGCAGGGGACGGGGGAACCCGCGCTCGCGCCGGTGCCGGCGGTCCGCGCCGCGCCGCCTCGGCGCGCCCGGCAAGGGCGGCCCGGGTGCCGCCCGGGCGAGGTCAGTTCGGCTGGTAGGCCAGCCGCACGTAGATCGGCGCGAAGGCCTCGGCCTGCGTCACCTCGATCAGGCTCTCGCGCGACAGCTCGAGCACGGCGATGAAGGTCACGACCAGCACCGGCGTGCCGCGGCTCACGTCGAACAGCTCGGGGAACTCGACGAAGCGACGGCCCTGCAGGCGGCGCAGCACGAGGCTCATGTGCTCGCGCACCGACAGCTGCTCGCGCGAGATGTGGTGGTGCTGCAGCAGCCGGGCACGGCGCAGGATGTCGGCCCACGCGCTGCGCAGGTCGGCCGGGTGCACGTCGGGCAAGCGCGGCGCGAGCGACTGCTCGATCGCCACCTGCGCGCGCAGGAAGTCGCGGCCGTGCACCGGCAGCGCGTCCAGCCGCGCGGCGGCGAGCTTCATCTGCTCGTACTCGAGCAGGCGCCGCACGAGCTCGGCGCGCGGGTCCTCGGGCTCCTTGCCGTCGTCGGACTTGCGCACCGGCAGCAGCATGCGGCTCTTGATCTCGATGAGCATGGCCGCCATCAGCAGGTACTCGGCCGCCAGTTCGAGGTTGCGCGAGCGGATCTGCTCGACATACGCCAGGTACTGGCGCGTCACGTCGGCCAGCGGGATGTCGAGGATGTTGAAGTTCTGCTTGCGGATCAGGTACAGCAGCAGGTCCAGCGGCCCCTCGAAGGCCTCGAGGAAGACCTCCAGCGCGTCGGGCGGGATGTACAGGTCCTGCGGCAGCGCGAACAGCGGCTCGCCGTACAGGCGCGCCACCGCGATGCCGTCGACCGTGTCGGGCACGTCGACGGGCGGCGGCGCCTCGTGGGGGGCGAGCACCGGGTCGCTCACCGGTCGCTCACCGGCTGCCTTGCGCCGGGCGCTCGGGCTGGGTCTGGTAGACGTAGGGCTGTTGGCGCACGCGCGCGCGCTCCCACTCGGCGAGCGCGTCGCGGTCGAGCGGACGGTCCCACAGCAGCTGGCGACCGGCGCGCTGCTCGGCTTCGAGCGAGGGCTTCTTCGCCTTCAGCTCGTCGATGAACTTGGTGACCTCGGACTTGTAGGGCTTCCAGAACAAGGGCATGGCGGAGGCGGCGGGCGGGCACGCTACAGTGAACGCGCCATTTTACCGGGGGGACCCCATGCGAACTGCCGTTCGAGCCGTGCGTGTCGTTCGAGTCGTTCGAGTCGTCCGTGCCGCGGCCGTGACGTGGATGTGCGCGGCCTTGCTCGGCGCCTGCGACCGCGAGCGCGTCGCGAAGCTGGAGGAGGGCGTGTCCACCGAGGCCGACGTGCGCGCGCAGTTCGGCGAGGCGGCGGCCACCTACAACGAGCCCGACGGCGGGCGCACCCTGGAGTTCCCGCGCCAGCCCGAGGGCCAGACCAACTACATGATCACCATCGGCGCCGACGGCAAGATGAGCGCGCTGCGCCAGGTGCTCAAGCCGGCGGAGTTCGCCAAGGTCACGCCCGGCCTCGACAAGGCGCAGGTGCGACGCCTGCTCGGCCGACCCGCGGTGACGCAGCGCTTCGAGCTCAAGCGCGAGGAGCAGTGGGACTGGCGCTGGCTCGACGGCCAGACGTCCAAGCTCTTCAACGTGGTGTTCGACGCCGACGGCAAGGTCACGGCCACGTCGGTGATGGACGACCCGCGCGCGGTCTCGCCCGGCGGCAAGTGAACTTCCGGCGCGCGCCGGCGTCGGTGACGCGATGGTCGAGACCGAGCTGAAGCTGCAGGTGCCGCCGGCCGCGCGGCGCGCGCTGGAGCGCGAGCTGTCGGCGGGCGGCCGCTCGGCGACCGTGCGGCTGCGCGCCACCTACTTCGACACGGCCGATCGCCGCCTCGCGCGCGCCGGCCTCGCGCTGCGGCTGCGCCAGGAAGGCCGCCGCCGCGTGCAGGCGCTCAAGGGCCGCGGGCCCGCGGGCGACGCGCTCGGCCGCTTCGAGCACGAGTCGGTGCTGCCGGCCGCGGCGCCGATGGCGATCGACCCCGCGCGCCACGCCGGCACGCCGGCGGGTGAGCGGCTGGCCGCGCTGCTGGCCGACGGCGCGCCGCTGCAGGAGGTCTTTCGCACCGACGTGCGCCGCCGCACGCGCCGCGTGCGCTCGCGCGCCGGCTCGGTGGAGCTGGCGCTCGACCTCGGCGAGATCGTCGCCGGCGAGCGCCGGCTGCCGCTGGCCGAGCTCGAGATCGAGCTGCTGCAAGGCGATCCGCGCGCGGTGCTCGACGTGGCGCGACGGTGGTCGGCGCGACACGGCCTGTGGCCCGACCTGCGCACGAAGGCCGAGCGCGGCGAGCGACTCGCCGCCGGCGAGCCCGCTGGCCCGCCGCGCAAGGCCGAGGCGCCGGCGCTCGACGCCGCTGCGGGCGAGGCCGCTGCGTTCGCCGCCATCGTCGGCTCGTGCACGACGCAGGCCCTCGCCAACGCGTCGCAGGTCGCGAGCGGCGCGTTCGAGGCCGAGCACGTGCACCAGCTGCGCGTCGGCCTGCGCCGCCTGCGCTCGGCGCTGCGGCTGTTCGAAGGCTTCGCGCCGGAAGGTCTCGACGAACGCGTGGCCGCGCTGTTCCGCCGGCTCGGCGCGGCGCGCGACCGCGACGTGCTCGACGCGTCGGTGCTGCCCGCGCTGCGCGCGGCCGGCGCGCCGCTGGCCGAGCTGCCCGACGAAGCGCGCGCTGGCGATGCGCCCGAGGCGGTGATGCGCGAGCCGGCGACGGCGCTGCTGTGGCTCGACCTGCTCGCGCTGTCGCGGCCGCCGCCGGCGACCGCGGCGACGCCGGGCGCCGCTGCCGGCGCGCGAGCCGAACCGCTGCGCGCCGCCTACGCCGCGCGACTGGCGCGCGAGCATCGCCGCGTGCGGCGCGACGCGAAGCGGTTCGACGATCTGGACGACGCCGCGCGCCACGGCTTGCGCAAGCGCGCCAAGCGTCTGCGCTACGCGGTGGAGTTCGGCGCGTCGCTGTACCGCGCGAAGGCGGTGGAGCGCTATCTCGCCGCGCTGCGCCCGGTGCAGGAGGCGCTGGGCCTGCTCAACGACCTGCAGGTCGCGCGCTCCGTGTTCGAGCCGCTGTGCACGCACGACGCGCGCGCGTGGTTCGCGCTCGGCTGGCTGGCCGCGCGCCGCGAGGCCGTGCTCGAGCAGTGCCGCGCCGCGCTGCGCGCGTTCCGCGACGCCAAAGTGTTCTGGCGCTGAAGGCGTGGTGGCGGCCCGTCGCGGGGTCGACCCGCGACGTCCGCGTCCTGCGGGACCGACCCGCGGCGTCCGCCCGTCGCGGGCGGGGGTCACCCCAGCCGCGCCAGCGCCGCCGCGAGGTCCGGCGCGATGTTCTCCGCGCCGATCACGGCGTCGAAGCCGCTGCGCGACATCAGCCCGCGCGGCTGCTCGTTGAGCTCGGCCAGCACGAGGCGGATGCCGCGCTTGCCGAGCGCGCGGTGCAGCTGCTCCAGCGCGTCGAGGCCGGTGGTGTCCATCGACACCAGCCGGCGCGCTTCGAGCACCAGCACGCGCGTGCCCTCCGGCAGCTGCGCCGGCACGCCTTCGACGCGGCCCACCGCGCCGAAGAACAGCGCGCCGTACAGGCGCCGCACCTGCACGCCGGGCGGCGCGTCCACGTCGGGCGCGGGGTCCACGCGGAACAGCTGCCCCATGCGGTAGATGAAGAACGCGCAGGCGAGCACGAGCCCGACCTCGACCGCCACCGTCAGGTCGAACACCACGGTCAGGAAGAAGGTGCCCAGCAGCACGGTCCGGTACAGCGCGCTGAAGTGGCGCAGCCGCGCGAACTCGCGCCACTCGCCCATGTTCCACGCGACGAACAGCAAGATGCCGGCCAGCGCGGCCAGCGGCACGTGCCGCGCCAGAGGCGCCGCCACCAGCACGATGGCCAGCAGGGTGAACGCGTGCACGATGCCCGAGACCGGGCTCGTCGCGCCGGATCGCACGTTGGTCACGGTGCGCGCGACGGTGCCGGTGGCGGGCAGCCCGCCGAAGGCCGGCGTCACCATGTTGGCGATGCCCTGCGCCATCAGCTCCTGGTTGGGGTCGTGGCGCGGCGCGTCGATCAGGATGTCGGCCACGCGCGCGCACAGCAGCGACTCGATCGCGCCGAGCATCGCGATGGTGAAGGTCGGGATCAGCAGCTGCTTGGCGCTGTCCCAGCTGAACGGCGGCAGCGCGAGCTCGGGCAGGTGCTGCGGGATGCCGCCGAAGCGGCTGCCGATGGTCTCGACCGGCAGCTGCAGCAGCACCGTGGCGGCGGTGGCGACCGCGAGCGCGACGATGGTGCCCGGCACGTGTGCCGCCGCGCGGTACAGGCGGTGGCGCCAGCCCACGCTGTCGAGCGGCATCGCGTACGACTTCGGCCACACCACCACCAGCGCGAGACAGGCCAGGCCGATTGCCAGCGCGTGCGGGTTCAGCGTGTGCGCATGGCGCGCCAGCACGCCGATCTGCGTGAAGAAGTCGGCCGGCAGCTTGTCGATCGACAGGCCGAACAGGTCCTTCAGCTGCGACAGACCGATCAGCACCGCGATGCCGTTGGTGAAGCCGATGACGATGGTCACCGGGATGTAGCGCACCAGCGCGCCGAGGCGGAACAGTCCCATCAGGAACAGCAGCACCCCGGCCAGCGCCGTGGAGATGAGCAGGTTGGTGAGCCCGTAGCGCTCGACGATGCCGTAGACGATGACGATGAACGCGCCGGCCGGCCCGCCGATCTGCACCTGCGAGCCGCCGAGCGCCGAGATCAGGAAGCCCGCGACGATCGCGGTCACGATGCCCTGCTCGGGCTTCACGCCGCTGGCGATGGCGAAGGCCATGGCCAGCGGCAGCGCGACGATGCCGACGGTGAGGCCGGCGCCGAGGTCAGCGAAGAACTGGTGGCGGGTGTAGCCCTTGCGCAGTGACAGCGCGCGAGGGCGGAACGGGTGCAGCGGCAGGTTTGGCATCGAGGCTCCGGCAGACCAACGTCGACGAGACGGTCGACGCCGGGGGCCCGCAATGGTGCCGATGCGCGATGAAGCGCCGACGCCGCGATTGCGGCCACGCGCGCGCGGGGCGGGGAAGGTGCATCGATCAAAGTGTAGCGGCGCGTGTACCGAGTGTCTTCAGGGGCAGCGCACGGTGGGGTTCCAGTCGTTGAACAGCCCGTTCGGATTGCGCTTCCACAGCCAAACGTGCAGCTGGTAGAACGCGGGCAGACCGTAGCGGTTGCCGTCGCGCGTCAGGTGGAAGGGCCGAACAGCTGCGGCGGCTGCGGATGCAGTGCGTCCCAGGTGCGCTGGTCGACGATGTATTCCACGCCTACCAGCGCCAACTTGGTCGATGCAGGTCTTGCCGGCCTGGTCCTGCACCAGGACCGTGTACCCCGCGGCCTGTGCGGCCGACAAGTTGCGGAAGGTGCGCGTGGCATCGCGTGCTTCGTCCAATGCCGCGTCGAGATCGAAGTCGGCGTCGGCGCTGCGATGTGCGACCGCGGCCGCGCCCATGCAGGCGAGCGCGGCGGCGAGAAGCAGTCGCCGCGGCGTGCGGCGCTGTGTGGCGTGGCTCATGGTCGCGAGTCCTCGCGGTTCATGGCTGGTAGAAGCAGAGGTCGAGCACGCTGACCTCGGTGATGCGGCCCACCGGCTGCGAATACAGCGAGGGCGGTTCGGTCAACTCC
>CAZFET010000154.1:0-1779 GCA_964517545.1 uncultured Burkholderiaceae bacterium | reverse complement strand
CCCACCGGCAGACCGCTACGCTCGGCCGCCTTGCGGATGCCCTCGGGCGCCCCAGCCTTCAACCGTTCTCGCACACGAGCCCGTAGCTCGGGTACCCCGCATGCTGCGCATCACAACGGCAATTGCGCCGCGGCGCGCAGCCGGTGCAGGTGTACTCGTACTCGACGCTGTTGCCGTTGCCGGCGCTGTTGATGCGGCTCCAACCCCAGCGGTACGTCGCGCCGTCGGACTGCACCAGCGTGTATTCGCCGCTCACCGGGTCTTGCGCGCAGAAGCTGCCACCGCCGAAGCGCTTGGACGGCAGCGGGCAATTCGTCTCGACGGAATGGCTCGACTCGGTGGTCTGTCCGCTGCGTGCGTCGTAGTGAGTGCGGCGCGTCGTCGTCTGCCCGTGCGGCGTGCGGTTGCTGTCGATGTACAGGCACTGCGATGACCCTTGGACGACGAGCGTCGAGCCGTCGAAGCTGCGCTGATCGCTCGACCAGGTGCAGCTCGCGGTCTCGAACACGAGGCCGGGGTTCAGTGGGTCGTTGAACGGCAGCTGCTGCGGCGCACACGACTTGTGTTCGGTATAGGTGGAGCTGGCCGCCGTGCCGGCGCTGACCTGCCTGTCGGTGCGGCTGAAGACCTCGCTCCAGCTGCCCGGCGCCGACGGGTCGGGTGGCGCGCCGCACGCCTCGGGCTCGGCGACCACGGTTTCGACCTTGATGCCGACGACGGCGCTGTTCGCGCCGACGATCGCCGCATTGGCGGGGTGTCGGCCGCCGGCAGCGACCTCCAACACAACCTTGCCGGCGGCGCCGTTGCTGCCGGCCGGGTTGCCCGAACCGCCGCGGCCCACGGCGGGAAAGCGAATCTTGCTGTAGTCGAGCCCGCCAGCGTCACCGGGCAGCACGCCGTCTCCGCCTCTGCCGAAGCGGATCGAGATGTCGCCCGCATCGCCGCCGCGGCCGCCGGCGCGAGGGCTGCCCGCCGAACACAAGCTTGCGCCGTCGCCGCCATTGCCGCCGACGACCGCATATGCAGTGGGGTCGCCGATCGCATCGAGCGGTTCCGTCTGCCCGCCGCCAGTGCCGCCGCCGCCGAACGGATAGATCGTCGTCGACGTCGTGCGGCCGCCGTGACCGTAGCGGACGTCGACGTGGCCGCCGGCTTGTCCGGCGGGGTGGTCTGCATCGCCGGCGCGCCCGGCGTTACCCCATACCTGCACCGGCCCGCCCGCACCGCCGCGACCGCCGAAGTCGAGCACGCCGCGACCGACGTACATCGGCAGCTCCGAGTTGTCGCCGAAATCGAGCAGATCGTCGTCTGCATCGCCGCCGTTGCCCGAGACGGCGGTGACGGCGAAGGCACGCGGCAGCGAGCGCGCGCTGACGGCCTTGTTCGAGCGGTAGATCACCATTCCGCCACGGCCTCCCGCCGCCGCGCCGTTGCCGCCATCGCCGGCGCGAAGCACGACCTCGGTCAGGTTGTCGAACAGGTGCCCGTCGCCGACCGGCCAGACGACATCTCCGCCCCAGCCGCCGGTGCCGAGCCGGAACGCTTCGATGCGCCAGCCACGTGCATCGATCTTGCCGTTCACCGCGGGCAGCCGCACCTCGGCCAGCAGCGTGAGGCGGCCCGAGCGCCCGCCCCGGCCGGCGGTGAACTGAAGCCGCTCGGGCATCGCGCTCGCAAACCCGGCGTCGTCGATCTCGATGCTGCCGCCCTTGCCGCCGTAGCCGAGAAGAAATCTGGGGCCTTGGAGCACGATCGACCCGTCGGCCTCGGCCACCTCCT
>CAZFET010000153.1:0-8593 GCA_964517545.1 uncultured Burkholderiaceae bacterium | reverse complement strand
ACTCGCACCCCGACCTGATGGTGCTGCTGCCCGAAGTGCTGCGCGAGCCGCTGGGCTGGACGACGGGCGACGACGACGAGCCGGCCGACGCCGAGTCGCGCCGCAAGCCGAGCCGCGAGATCAAGGTCGACGCCGTGCGCGCGGCGGTGGCGTTCTCGCAGCGCACGTCATCGCGCGGCGGGTCGAAGGTGGTGGTGATCCATCCCGCCGACGCCATGAACCCGATCGCGGCCAACACCCTGCTCAAGACCCTGGAGGGCCGCCGCCGGCCGTGCGCTTCGTGCTGTGCTGCGCTGCGCCCGGCGACCTGCTGCCGACCATCCGCAGCCGCTGCCAGCCGTGGCGCATGGCGCCGCCGGAGCGGTCGACGGCCGCCGCGTGGCTCGCGTCGCAAGGCGTCTCCGACGCGCCGACGCTGCTCGCGGCGACGGGCGACGAGCCGCTGACGGCGCTGCAGTGGGCGCGCGACGGCATCGATGCGAAGACCCTGCGGAGCTTGGCCGACTGCGTGCGCCGCGGCGACGCGAGCGCGCTGGCGAAGTGGCCGGTGCCGCGCGTGGTGGAAGCGTTGATGAAGCTGGCGCACGACTGCGCGCGCGTCGGCGCCGGCGCCGCGCCGCGCTTCTTCGACGCGTCCGGTCTGCGACCGCCGCGCGACGCGTCGGCACTGGGCGATTGGCTGCGCGAGCTCGCGCGCGTGCAGCGCCACGTCGACCACCCGTGGCATGCCCCGCTGGTGATCGAGACGCTTGTCACGCAGGGTCGGCGCGCGCTCTCGTGAAAGCGGCGTGGACGGCGAACGCATTCATTACACTGCCCGCATGAGCGAACTCAACGGACGCAGCGGCACCGGCGTGCCGGCGGCTGCCGCCGGCGGCAACCGCCCGAGCGTGATCCAGCTCGTGTTCCGCGAGAAGGGCGCTCTGTACGCGGCCTACATCCCATTGCTCACCGAGGGCGGCCTGTTCGTGCCGACGACGCGCGAGTACCGACTCGGCGAGGACATCTACCTGCTGCTGTCGCTGCCCGAGGACCCGCAGCGCTATCCGGTCGCCGGCAAGGTCGCGTGGATCACGCCGGCCAACGCGTCGGGCGGTCGCACGCAAGGGGTGGGCGTGCGGTTCCCGAACGACGAGAAGACGCGACTGCTGAAGCTGAAGATCGAGGAGATCCTCGGCACCAGCCTGCAGTCGGCCAAACCCACGCAGACGATCTGATCCGGCTGCCGCGGCGCCGGCAGTCGCCCCCCGATCGGCTACCCTCGGCCGATGTTCGTCGATTCCCACTGCCACCTCACGTTCCCCGAGCTGCACTCGCGGCTCGACGAGATCCTCGCGGCGATGAAGGCCGCCGAGGTCGATCGCGCGCTGGCGATCTGCACGACCCTCGAGGAGTTCGAGGCCGTGCATGCGCTCGCGGTCGGCCACGACCACATCTGGGCGAGCGCCGGCGTGCACCCCGACAACGAAGGTGTGGCCGAGCCCGACGTGGCCACGCTGCTCGCGCTGGCCGCGCGCCCGAAGGTCGTCGCCATCGGCGAGACCGGGCTCGACTACTACCGGCTGAACGGCCGCACGGTCGAGCAGATGCAGTGGCAGCGCGAGCGCTTTCGCGTGCACATCCGCGCCGCGCGCCAGTGCGGCAAGCCCTTGGTGATCCACACGCGAAGCGCGTCGGCCGACACCGTGCGCATCCTGCGCGAGGAGGGGGGCGGCCCGGGCGAGGGCGGTCCCGGCGGGGTGTTCCACTGCTTCACCGAGACCCTCGACGTGGCGCGCGCCGCGCTCGACATGGGCTTTCACGTGTCGTTCTCCGGCATCGTGACGTTCCGCAACGCGGAGGACCTGCGCGAGGTCGCGCGCTTCGTGCCGCTGGAACGCTGCCTGATCGAGACCGACAGCCCGTACCTGGCGCCGGTGCCGCATCGAGGCAAGGTCAACGACCCGTCGAACGTGCCGTGGGTGGCACGCAAGCTCGCCGAGATCAAGGGGGTGCCGGTCGAGGCCGTGGCGCAGGCCACGACGCGCAACTTCGCGCGGCTCTTCCTCGGGTCGGAGGCGGCCTGATCAGCGCCGGAAGAATCGGAGAATCAACTTGAAGTTCGTTGTCTATCTCATTCTGGCCATGTGCTTTTCGGCGGCGAAAGCCGGATCGTACGAAGACTACTTCACCGCCATCGAACGCGATGACGCGGCCACCATCCGGCAACTCTTCGGGCGCGGTTTCGACCCCGACACGCGCGACCCCAAAGGCCAGGTCGGGCTGTTCCTGGCCCTTCGCTCGCAGTCGCTCAAGGCCGCGGAGGCGATCGCCGAGCACCCGCGACTGAACGTCGACGCCGCCAACGAGGCCGGCGAGACGCCGCTGATGATGGCCGCGCTGCGCAGCCGGCTCGACTGGTGCCGGAAGCTGGTCGCTCGCGGCGCGAAGGTGCACCGCGACGGCTGGACGCCGCTGCACTACGCCGCGGCCGGCGCCGCGAAGGACGTGGTCGCCTGGTTCCTGGCGCAGCCTGGTGTCGTGGTCGACGCGCGTTCTCCCAATGGCACCACGCCGCTGATGATGGCGGCCGGCTACGGCACCGAGGACAGCGCCGTCCTGCTGCTGTCTCGCGGGGCGGACCCGTCGCTGCGCAACCAGAAAGGCATGACGGCTGCCGACTTCGCACGCTCGGTGGGCCGCGAGTCGCTTGCCAAACGGCTGATCGCCGCTCCTCGGTAATCCGTCACGCACGCGATGTCGTGTCGGCGCAATTCCGACACACCGTGTGTCGGGGGGACGACTGCCGCGACGCGCGTCGTTTGCCTAGAGTTGCCACATTGCCGCATCCGCCGGCAAGGAGGTCCTCGATGAGCACCGTGCAGATTGCCTCGAACCCGTTCGCCCTGATGATGGACCCCGACGCGGTGGTCCAGGCCATGGAGCAGTCGGAACACCTCGCGCACCTGCGCCGCCGGATCTGCCGCCCGCTGGACAAGCCGCTGATTCCGCACGGCCAGCAGGACACCGACGCCGCGGCGTTCGATCGCGAAGTCGAGCGCACGCCGGACGACGGGCTGGACTGACCTCGCCCGTGTCGTGTTGTATGCGCTACGATGTATATTATGTCAAATAACGGCGACACCCAGCCACTGAAGCCGGTCGGCTCGATCGACTTCGAGGAAACCGACTTCGAGCAGGCGCGCGCAGCCCTCGAAGAGCCGCCCGCCGGCGTGAAAGTGCTGAGGCGCCTCGATCCCGGCTACTGGCTCAAGCGCCGCAAGCCGGCGGAGCCCAAGGACCGCGAGATCACGGCCTTCGCGTGGCGCTGGCTCGACGAACTGCCGCCGGACGTCCGGCCGATCGACCTGCCGCGCAGCTTCCCGCGCATCGTCAACCGGCTGGCCGAGTCGTGGCACGACGTCTCGGCATGCACGGCACTGCTGGCCGAGCTGGTGGTCGACCAGCGCGGCGACCGGCGCGGCTTCCCGATGCGCGTCGCGCTCGAACTGGTCGCGCTGCGCGACTACCGCACGCGGCTCGCGCGCTCCGGCGTCTGATCGCGGCGGCGCTCAGCGCCCGTCGGGCGCCCAGCCGCCACCGAGCGCCTTGAAGACGTTCGCCTGGGCGGTCGCCAGCGCGCGGCGCGCATCGGCGATCTGCGACTGCGCCGCGAGCGACGCTCGCTCGGCCTCGATGGCGTCGAGCCGGTTCGCCACGCCGCCTTCGAAGCGCAGCTGCGTCAGCTGCGAAGCCCTCTCCAGCGCCCCTGCCCGCGTGCGCGCGAGCTCCAGCGACGCCTGCGCCTCCGCGGCCGCCTCGAGCGCGTCGCGCACTTCGCGGAAGGCATTGGCGACCGTGTCGCGGTAATCGAGTTCGGCCTGACGCTCGCGCGCCAGCACCGCCTCGCGGCCGGCGTCGAGCCGCCCGGCGTTCCAGATCGGCTGCGTGAGCGACGCGACGACGCTCCAGATCGTCGACGGGCCGTCGAGCAGATCGCCCAGGTCGCGACTCGCCTTGCCGAGAGCCGCCGTCAAGGTGACCCCCGGCAGGTACGCCGCCCGCGCCGCATCGACGCGCGCTCCCGCGGCGCGAAGCCGGGCCTCGGCGGCGGCGACGTCGGGCCGCTGCTGCAGCAGGCTCGACGGCAATCCGGCCGGCACGCCCTCGCCCACCGTCACGGCGTCGGCGGTGCGCGCGATCGTGGCGTCCCACACGGCCTTGGGCGAGCGACCGAGCAGCAGTGCCAGCGAGCGCTCGGTCTCGCCGCGCACCCGCTCCAGACGCGGCAGCTGCGCCTCGTTCGACGCCAGCTCGGCTTCGAGCTGGCGAAGATCGAGCTCGCCTAAGTCGCCCGACTGGAACCGCAGCCGCTGCAGCTTCACGCTCTCGCGCTGCGCCTCGACCGCCTTGCGGAACAGCGCCAGCTGTGCGTCGATCGACTGCAGCGCGGCGTACGACTGCACCACCTGTGCGGCGAGCGATTGGCGCAGGGCATCGCGCGCGAACTGCGTGGCCGCCAGCTCCTCGCGCGCGGCCCGCGAACCCGACGCGAGCCGACCCCACAAGTCGACCTCGTACGACACGTTCAGCGCGAGCCGCAGGTCGGTCGTCGTCGCCGACGGGCCGATCGGCTGCGCGCCGGTCCGGCTGGCGCGCTGGCGCGTCGCGTCGAACGCGGCGCCGACCGCCGGCCAGCGATCGGCGTCGGCCAGCTTCAGTGCGGCGCGCGCCTCGTCGATGCGCGCCACCGCGCGGGCCAGATCGGTGTTGGCCTTCAGCACCTCGTCGACCAGCGCATCGAGCTGCGGGTCGCGGAACGTCCGCCACCACTGCGCCGGGATCGGCGTCGCGGTGGCGGCGGTGGCCGCAGGCAGCTCGAGCGCCGCCGGCGGCGGCGACGCGGGAGGCAGCAGCGACGCGCAACCGGCCAGCAGCAGCGCGGCCGCGGCCGCCAGGCCGCGCGTGCGCAGCGCCGTCGCTGCCGCCCGTCGGGGCATCGGCAAGCGGTTCATCGGCAGGCGGCTCATCGTGCGCCCTCCCCGTCGGCCACGTCGCTGCGGCGCGGGTGCTGCAACGCGTGTGCGCTCGCGCGCTCGTGCGCGTGGCGCGCCTCGGCCTGTAGTTCGGCCGTGCTGCGCGCTTCGCGCAGGCGGCGGTCGGTGATGATGCGGAAGAACATCGGCACGAAGAAGATCGCGAGGAAGGTCGCGGCGAGCATGCCGCCCATCACGCCCGTGCCCACCGAATGGCGCGCGCCGGCGCCGGCGCCGCTGGAGATGGCCAGCGGCAGCACGCCGAGGATGAAGGCCAGCGAGGTCATGATGATCGGCCGGAAGCGCAGCCGCGCGGCCTCGAGCGCGGCGGCCGAGGCGCTCATGCCCTCGTGATGCTTCAGCGACGCGTACTCGACGATCAGGATCGCGTTCTTGGCCGCGAGGCCGAGCAGGGTCACGAGGCCGATCTGGAAGTACACGTCGTTGGTCAGGCCGCGCAGCCACACCGCGGCCAGCGCACCGAAGATGCCGAACGGCATGGCCAGCAGCACCGAGAACGGCAACGACCACTTCTCGTACTGCGCGGCCAGGATCAGGAACACCATGATCGCGGCGAGCGCGAGCGCGACGCCCGACGTGCCGGACGAACGCTTCTCCTGGTACGACGCGCCGCCCCAGTCGAAGCTGAAGTCCGGCGGCAAGGTGTCCTTCGCGATCTTCTCGACCGCCGCGATGGCCTGGCCCGAGCTGATGCCCGGCGCGCCCTGGCCGAAAAGCTTCACGGCCGGCAGGTTGTTGAAGCGGTCCAGGGTCTCGGGCCCCGACGCGAAGCTCACCGTCGCCAGCGCCGACACCGGCACCATCTCGCCCTTGTCGGAGCGCACCCACATGCGGCCGATGTCGTCTGGGCGCTTGCGGTACGGCGCGTCGGCCGACATCAGCACCTGCCACGCGCGGCCGTACTTGTTGAAGTCGTTGACGTACGCGCTGCCCAGGGTCGACGCGAGCGTGTTGAACAGCTCGTCGACCGGCACGCCGAGCGCCTTGGCGCGCGCCCGGTCCACGTCGACGCGCAGCTGCGGCGAACTGGCCCGCCAGAACGTCTGCACGCCCGCGAGCTGCGGGTCCTGCGCGGCGGCACCCATGAACTGCTGCGTCACCTCGAACAACCGCTTCGGACCGCCCTCGCCGCGGTTCTGGATGTAGAACTCGAAGCCGCCGGCCGTGCCCAGGCCGAAGATCGGTGGCGGGTTGAAGGCCAGCACCAGCGCTTCCTTGATGTGCGCGGTCTTCATGAACAGCTCGCCGACCAGCGCCTGCACCGGCATGGGCCGCTCGTCCCAGTGCTTCTGCGTGACGAAGATCGTGGCCGCGTTGTTGCGATAGCCGCCGCCGAGGAAGTCGAAGCCCGCGAAGGCGACGATGTCGAGGTTGAAGGGGTTGCTGCGGATGATCTCGGCCACCTCGGTGGTGACCTTGTCGGTGCGCTCCAGCGACGACCCGTCGGGCAGGATCACCGCCGCGATGTAGAAGCCCTGGTCCTCGTCGGGCACCAGCGAGCCGGGCGTCACGCGCCACAGCCCCGCGGTCACCGCCACCATGCCCGCGAACAGCAGCAAGCCGATGCCGGCGCGCCGCACCATGAAGCCGACGCCGCCCACGTAGCGGGCCGTGACGAAGCCGAAGCCGCGGTTGAAGGCCGAGAAGAAGCGGCCCGGCTGCTTGTGCTCGCGCTTGAGGATCAGCACGCACAGCGCCGGCGTCAGGGTCAGCGCCACCACGCCGGAGATCACCACCGCGATCGCGATCGTCACCGCGAACTGGCGGTACAGCTCGCCGGTCAGCCCGCCCAGGAAGGCGATCGGCACGAACACCGCGCACAGCACCAGCACGATGGCGATCACCGGTCCGGTGACTTCGCGCATCGCCTTGATGGCCGCCTCGCGCGCCTGCATGTGCTCCTCGTGCATGATGCGCTCGACGTTCTCGAGCACGACGATCGCGTCGTCGACCACGATGCCGATCGCCAGCACCATGCCGAACAGCGTGAGCGTGTTGATCGAGTAGCCGAGCATCAGCAGCCCGGCGAAGGTGCCGATCAGCGACACCGGCACCGCCACCACCGGGATCAGGGTCGCGCGCCAGTTCTGCAGGAACACGAACACCACCAGCACGACCAGCAGCATCGCCTCGCCCAGGGTCTTGACCACCTCGCGGATCGACACCTCGACGAAGCGCGTGGTGTCGTACGGGATCGAGTACGTGAGGCCCTGCGGGAAGCGCGTCGCCAGCTCGGCCACGGTGGTCTCGACGCTGCGCGCCACGTCCAGCGCGTTGGCGCCGGGCTGCAGGAAGATGCCCACCAGGGTGGCCGGCTTGCCGTTGACCTTGCCGATGAAGTCGTAGTCCTTGGAGCCCAGCTCCACGCGCGCCACGTCGCCCAGCCGCACCGCCGAGCCGTCGGCGTTCGAGCGCACGATGATCTGCTCGAACTGCGCGGGCTCGGCGAGCCGGCCCTGCGCGGTGATGGTGTAGACCATCTCCTGCGCGCCGCCGTTGGGCGGCTGGCCGATCTTGCCGGCGGCGAACTGCGCGTTCTGCTCGTTGATCGCGCGTGCCACGTCGCCCGGCGTCACCTTCAGCTGCGCCAGCCGGTCGGGCTTGAGCCACACACGCATCGCGTAGTCCTTGGCGCCGAAGATCTGCACGTTGGTCGTGCCGGGCAGGCGCTTGAGCGCATCGAGCACGTTCAAGGTGACGTAGTTGCTCGTCGCCAGGTCGTCGAAGCGCCCGTCGTTCGAGTAGAAGGCCACCACCTGCAGGAACGACGACGAGCCCTTCTCGACCGTCACGCCCTGGCGGCGCACTTCCTGCGGCAGCCGGGCCTCGGCCTGCTTGACGCGGTTGTTGACGTTCAGTGCGGCCTGGTCGACGTCGGTGCCGATGTCGAAGGTGACCTGGATGGTCACGACGCCGTTCGATGTCGACGTCGAGTTCATGTAGATCATGCGCTCGACGCCGTTGATGGCGTTCTCGAGCGGCGCGGCGACCGTCTGCTCGATCACGTCGGCGCTCGCGCCGGGGTAGACGGCCACCACCGTGACCACGGGCGGCGCGATCTCGGGGTACTGCGCGATCGGCAAGGTGCGCATCGCGGCCAGGCCTGCGATGACGATGAAGATCGACAGCACCGCCGCGAAGATCGGACGGTCGATGAAGAAGCGCGAGAACATGCGTCGGCTCCCGCGCTTACTTCGAGGCAGCCTGGGCCGGGGCCGAGGCCGCCGCCGCGGGCTGCCCTGGCGCCGATGCCGCCGGCGCGACATGCACCCGCGCGCCCGGTCCGATGCGCCTGACGCCGTTGACGATGACCGTGTCGCCTTGCTTGAGTCCGCCCGTCACGATCCACTGATCGCCGAGTTGCTCCCCGACCTGCACCGGGCGCGGCTGCGCCTTGCCGTCGGCCAGCGTGTAGACGAACTTGCCCTGCGGCCCCTCGAGCACCGCGCGCGTCGGCACCTTCACCGCACCCGGTAGCGTGGCGCCGAGCAGGCGCACGCGCACGAACTGCCACGGCTTCAGCAGGACGTCGGGGTTGGGGGTCTCGGCCTGCGCCT
>CAZFET010000152.1:0-8646 GCA_964517545.1 uncultured Burkholderiaceae bacterium | reverse complement strand
GAGGCCGAGATCCGGCGGCGGCTGCGGCGGCGCTTCGGCATCTCGCTCGGCCGCTTCGACTACCTCGCGCAGCTGCACCGCCACCGCGACGGCCTGAAGATGAGCGAGCTGTCGCGTTGCCTGATGGTCACCGGCGGCAACGTCACCGGCCTGACCGACGACCTCGAGCGCGACGGCCTCGTGGTGCGCGAGAGCAGCCCGAACGACCGCCGCTCGTGGATCGTGCGGCTCACCGCCGAAGGCCGCCGCAGCTTCGAGGCGATGGCCGCCGAGCACGAGCGCTGGGTGCTCGAGCTGTTCGACGGCCTCGACGCGAAGGCGCTCGCGCAGCTGCACGCGCAGCTCGGCCACCTGCGGCGGCACGCCGCGCGCGTGCGCACCACCGACTGATCCGCCGACCGCAGGGGCCCGCATGCCGTACTGGAACGCCGAACTCGAGACCCTGGCGTGGGCCGACGTCGAGCGCTGGCAGGCCGCGCAGATCGGGCAGGCGCTGCCCGGCATCCGCGCGCGCTCGACCCTGTACGCGCGGCTGCACGCCGGGCTGCAGGTGCCGGCGCTGCGCGCACTCGACGACCTGCAGTCGCTGCCGTTCACCACCAAGGACGACCTGCGCGCCGCGCAGGACGCGGCCGACGAGCGCGCGCCCTTCGGCGACAACCAGGCCGCGCCGCGCGAGGACATCGTGCAGATCCTGTCGTCGTCGGGCACCACCGGGCGCCCGCTGTACTTCGCGCTGACGCGGCGCGACGCCGAGGCGATGGCCGACGCGATCGCCAACGTGTGGTTCACCGCCGGCCTGCGGCCCGGCGACGCGGTCGCGCACCTGGTCGGCCTGCCGATGGTGGCCGGCGGCCTGCCGTACGCCGACGGCTTCCGCCGCGTGGGCGCCACCTTGTGCTGGCTGGGCGGCTTTCCGACCGAGCGCATCGTGCGCGAGATGCGCCGGCTGCGCGTGACGGCGATGCTGAGCACCACGTCGTTCGCGCTGTACCTCGCGGAGCAGTGGGATGCGATCGGCCGCGAGACCGGCATCGCGTCGTGCCTGCGCACGGTGCTCGGCGGCGGCGAGCCGGGGCTGCAGCAGCCCGAGCTGCGCGCGCGCGTGACGGCCGGGCTCGGCCTGCAGGCCGTGCGCGACACGATGGGCCTCGGCGACGTGATGCCGTCGATGTGGTCGGAGTGCGAGCACGGCGAGGGCATGCACTTCAACGCGCAACGCTACGTGGCCGTCGAGCTGGTCGACCCCGACGGCGGTACGCGCGTGCCGTGGAGCGACGGCGCGAGCGGCGAGCTGGTCTACACCAGCTTCGCGCGCGAGGCGATGCCGGTGCTGCGCTACCGCTCGCGCGACCACGCGCAGGTCGTCGCGATGCGCTGCGCCTGCGGGCGCACGAGCCCGCGCATCCGCTGCATCGGCCGCACCGACGACATGCTCATCTACAAGGGCATGAACGTGTTCCCCGCGGCGATCCGCGACCTCGTGGCCGAGCGCTTCGCCGGCCGGGCCGCGCCGCGGCTGCGCGTATGGAAGACGCACGCCGCGCAGGTGCGCTTCGACGACCCGATCGCGCTGGACGTCGAAGCCGAGGCGCCGCTCGACGCGGCGCAGGCCGGCGCGCTGGCGCGCGAGATCGAGGCCGCCGTGCGTGCGCAGCTGCAGGTGCGCGTGGCCGTCACGTTGCTCGCGCCGGGCAGCCTGCCGCGCGGGCCGTACAAGCAGTCGCTCGTCGCGGTGCGCGAGCCGACGGCGAAACCCGAGGGGTGATGCGATGAAGTTCGAGCGGGCCGCGTTCAGCGCGGCGCATCTGTGGTCGTCGCCGTTCGTGCGCTGGCAGGGCCGGCTGGCCGACGTGTCGAGCCTCGACGTGGCGCACGCCGTCACGCGCGACGCGCTGGCCGCGCGCGGCACCGACCTCGGGCGCATCCGCCAGCTCGTGCTGGGCACGACCGTGCCGCAGCCGCAGAGCTTCTACGCCGTGCCGTGGCTGGCCGCGCGGCTGGGCCTCGAACGGCACAGCGGCCCGCACATCGCGCAGGCCTGCGCCACCTCGGTGGCCTGCGTGGTGGCGGCGGCGACGGCGGTGGAGTGCGATGCGCAGGCGACGTCGCTCGTGGTGGCCGCCGACCGCACCAGCAACGGCCCGCTGCTGGTGTACCCGCGCAGCCGCTCGATGGGCGGCGCAGCGCAGACCGAGCACTGGGTGCTCGACAACTTCGCGTGCGACCCGTGGACCGGCGAGTCGATGCTGCACACCGCCGAGGCGGTGGCGCGCGAAGGCGGTATGACGCGCGCCGCGCTCGACGAGCTCACCTTGCTGCGCTACCGGCAGTACGCCGACGCGCTGGCGAACGATCGCGCCGTGCAGCGCCGCTGGCTGCAGCCGGTGCTGCTGCAGCAGGGCCGCACGCGCATCGAGGTGGCGGCCGACGAGGGCGTGCACGACACCAGCGCCGAGGGCCTGGCGGCGCTGCGGCCCGCGAGCGACGGCGGCGTGGTCACGTCGGGCGGGCAGACGCACCCGGCCGACGGCTGCGCCGGCGCGCTGGTGGCCGACGCGACCGCCGCGCGCGAGCTGGCCGGCGGCGACGCCGTCGTGCGCCTGCTGGCCGCGTCGTTCGCGCGGGTCGAGAAGGCGCGCATGCCCAAGGCCGCGACCGTGGCGGCGCTGCAGGCCCTGCACGACGCCGGGCTCGGCATCGGCGACGTGAAGGTCGTGACCACGCACAACCCGTTCGCCGTCAACGACCTGTGGTTCGCGCAGCAGACCGGCTACCCGCTCGAGCGCATGAACCCCTACGGCTGCAGCCTCGTGTACGGCCATCCGCAGGGCCCGACCGGGCTGCGCGCGATCGTCGAGCTGGTGCACGCGCTGCGTGCGCAAGGCGGCGGGCCGGGGCTGTTCACCGGCTGCGCGGCCGGCGATACCGGTGCCGCGATCGTGCTGCGCGTCGATTGAACGCGTGCGGCGGACACGCCGCGCCTGACGGACCGCGAAAGCCGTCACGAAGGCGGCCGATTCGCGACGTCTCAAAGTCGTGTGCGCCAGCGCCGCGTTCGATCGCGACCAGAATGACGGGTCCATCCACTGCAGTACGTCCCTCGATGTCACGATGCCGCAAGACGAGCCCGTTCGAAGATCTGTTCGACCTCGTTTCCCTGATGCCGTGGTGGGTCGGCGTTCTTCTGGCGGCAGGCAGTCACCTCCTGCTGCGGCACTGGGCGTCGCAGCCGCTCGACGTGGCCGCGCAACAGCCGGGCCAGTTCGCCGACGCGGCCTTCCAGGCGCTCTTCCGCGCGTTCGCCGGGTACGGGCAGTACCTGGTGCCGATCCTGTGTGTCGCGGCTGCCGCCGTCTCCGCGTGGAGAGCCCGGGAGCGCAGAGGCCTTGTGGATCAGGTCGTCCGACGCCCCGCGGCCGACGTGCTCGGCGAGATGAGCTGGCGGGAGTTCGAGAAGCTCGTCGGCGAAGGCTTCCGCCTCGAGGGCTATCAGGTCACGGAGACCGGCGGCGGCGCCGACGGAGGTGTAGATCTCGGTGGTCGCCGTATCGTGAAGAAAAAAATCGTGCAGTGCAAGCAGTGGCGCGCCTACAAGGTGGGTGTCGACGTCGTGCGGGAGTTGTACGGCGTGATGGCCGCGCGCGGCGCGGCAGGGGGCTTCGTCGTGACGTCGGGTACCTTCACCGCGGACGCGGCCGAGTTCGCGAAGGGCCGCAACATCGTGTTGGTCGACGGCCCTCGTCTCCATGAGCTCATCCGGACGGCGCGGGGCCGCGAGGCTCGCGCCGCATCGGGCGAGACTGTGGCGGCAGGTTCGGCTGATCGCATGTCGCCGCACGCGTCGGTGCCACGGCGGTCCGGCCCTGAGAGCGCCCGGCGTGCCCGGTGTGCGCCACTCCGATGGTGCGCAGAGCGGCCAGGCGAGGAGCGAGCGCCGGCCGCGAGTTCTGGGGCTGCGTGAACTACCCGTCGTGCCGCGGGACGCGCACGATCGACTGACGCCTGCGCCGGTGGCGGCGCGCCGCCGGCGATCCACGGCTGATGAGCGACGTGCTGTCGCGTGCCAAGCAAGAAGGGGTTGGCGACTCGCATCGCCAACCCCTTCTGAGTATCTTGGCTCCCCGACCTGGGCTCGAACCAGGGACCTACGGATTAACAGTCCGGCGCTCTACCGACTGAGCTATCGGGGAACAGCCGCGAATTATAGCGGCGGCCACGGACTCACTCAGAGGTCGGCCTGCACGGACACCCTCCACGTCCGCGGCGCCAGCGGGAACAGGTACGCGTGGCCGAACTGGTACGGCGACTCCTTCCAGGCGCGCTCGTCGGTCAGGTTGTCGACGCCGAGGCGCCACGTGAGCGTGCGGCCTGCCGCCGCGTGCCGGTAGCGCAGCAGCGCATCGAGGCGCGTCCAGCCTTCGATGCGCGCGCGGTTGTCGGGCAGCGCCATGCGCGGGCCTTCGTGCACGACGCCGAGGCTCCACGCGAGGCCCGGGATCGACGCGAGGTCGCGGCCGAGTTGCAGCTTCACGCTGCGCTCGGCCACGTTGACGGGCTTCAAGCCGTTCTGCGACGGGTCGGCGGCGCCTTCGCGGCGTGCGCGCAGCCACTGCGCGCCGCCGGCGAGCGTCCATGCGCCGGCGCGCCAGTCGCCGGCCAGTTCGATGCCGCGATGGCGCGCCGTGCCGTCGACCTGCCGCGTGCAGGTGCCGGCGCCGCTGCACGTCCCGATGTCGGCGAACAGCGGCCGTTCGATGTCGAAGAGTGCCGTGCTCCATGCGAGCGAATGACCCTCGCGCGCGGCCTCGCCCTTGAGGCCGAGCTCGGTTTGTCGGCTCTGCAGCGACGGCAAGGGCTGGCCGGCGTTGGTGTAGAGCGTGCGGTTCGGCGCGACCTCCGACTCGACGCCGCGGCCCCAGCTCGCATACGCCATCAGCCCCGGACGCAGCTCGTGCGTGAGCGCGACGAAGGGCGTCGTGAACGACTGGCGGTAGTCGGTGGGACGCGAGCCGTCGGTGCGCACGCTGCGCCGCGCGAGCTGCGTGTGGCGAGCCCCCAGCCACAGCGCGGTGGCGGCGCTCAGCCGCCACTCGTCGCGCAGGTAGGTCTCGGTCGACGCTTCGTCGCGTCGCGTGTTCTCGTCGAGAAGGCCCGACGAGCGCGGCACGACGGCCGTGCCGTGGACGTGGCCGGTGCCGGCGATGTCGAACACCTGCTGGTTCGGTCGCGCGCGGTACAGCGATCGCAGCACGCCGGCCTGCACGCGATGCTCGCTGCCGCCGAGCACGATCCGGCCGGCCACCGACACGTCGAGCGCGTCGCTACGGCGTCGTTCGTCGTCGCTGATGTATTCCCAGTAGGTGAAGCTGCCGTCGGGCGCGAAGCGGTCGCACGGGCCGCACGCGAAGGTGGCCGGGTCGTACACGCCGAACGGGAACGCGGTGCGGTCGTCGGTGCGCAGGCGCTGCGTGGCGAGGTGCGCGCTGGCGCGCCAGTCGGTGCCCAGCGGCCGCGAGATCCGGACCGACGCGGTGTGCGCGTCGAACACGACCGGCTGCGTCCACGGCTGGTGGTTCAGGTTGAGCCGCGGGTCGATGCGCTTCGGGTCGGGCACGCTGTCGCCGAGCAGGCTGAAGCCCACGACGCTCGGCTGCGCGCGGCGGCTGGTCTCGACCTCGGCTTCGACGACGGTGCCGCCGGGCAGCTTCCACTCGCCGGCTGCGGCCAGCAGGTGGCGATGGCCCTGCGTGGCGCGGAAGTGCGGATCGAGATGCTCGTAGGCGACGTTGAGCCGCAGGCCGATCGCGCGCTCGTGGCCGAAGCGCTGGTTCAGGTCGGCCGCGGCGAGCCGCGAGTTCGACTCGCGCCAGCCGAGCAGCACGCTGCGCGTGTCGGCCTCGAGCGGGCGTTTGACCACCAGGTTCACCAGCCCGCCGGGCGCGCTGGTGCCGGCCTGCAGGCCCGACAGGCCCTTGAGCACCTCGAGCTGCTGCTTGTTGTCGAGCGGGATCGACGTCTCGGCGTTGATCGGCAGGCCGTCGCGGCGGAAGTTGAAGCGGTTGTCGGTGACGAAGCCGCGGATCGTCAGCGTGTCCCAGTAGCCCTCGCTGTTGTACGAGTCGCTCACCGCGGGGTCGAGCCGGGTCACGTCGGCGATGCGTGTGGCGCCGCCATGGCGCAGCTGGGCCTCGCCGTAGGTCGAGGCGCTGATCGGCGTGCGTTCGAGCGGCGTGTCGCCCCAGCCGCCCACCGCCAGCGGCGGCGACAGCCGGCCCGTCACCGTGACGGGCGGCAGCACGGTCTGGGCGAGCGCGAGGGCGGGAACGGCCGCGGCGAGCGCGGCGGCGACGGCCGTGGCCTTGCAACGTGGTGCGACGAAGCGGGCGGCGCGCCGGCGGCGCGCGCGTGGAGCGGGAGACGAAGTGATTGCCATCGTGACTTCCATGTCGATGGCAGGTCGGCGGTCCGAGCGGGCGGCGCGCTGAGTGCCTGTCGAGCGAAGGCGGCGCCGTACATCCAGATGCTTCCCTGCGCGAGGATTACCTCAGTCAGGTTCAAAGGGACTTTCTCAGTCGGGCCGCGAGCGACCCAACACCCCTAGCGAGTGCCGCGCAGCGAGCTGCGCGACGACGAGGATTCTATCGGCGGCGCGGCGGGCCGCGACAAATCCCGCACGCAAAACAGCCCGCACGCAAAACAGCCCGCACGCGGCGGGCTGTCTCCGGGTGGCTGGACCGGTGGATCGGCCGATGGATGGGCACGACGGCCGCGCGGCCGCCTTGCGCCGTCAGTCGAACACCGGTGTCTCGACGCCCAGCACCTTGTGCAGCTTCGGGCTGGTGGTCGTGTACTGCAGGTGGATGCGCTTGTCCGGGAAGATGTACGGCGCCGCGCCGAAGGCGGCCAAAGCGGCCTCGTGGAAGCCCGACAGGATGAGCTTCTTCTTGCCCGGGTAGGTGTTGATGTCGCCCACCGCGAAGATGCCCGGCACGCTGGTCTCGAACTTCTCGGTGTCGACGACGATCTGCTTGCGCTCGATGTCGAGGCCCCAGTCGGCGATCGGTCCGAGCTTCGGGCTGAGGCCGAAGAACACGAGCAGCATGTCCAGCGGCACCACGCGCGTGACCCCGTCGCCGCCGGTCACCTTCACCGCGGCGAGGCGGTCGCCCGACTCCTCGATGCCGGTGATCTGGCCGACGATGAACTGCATCTCGTAGGCGTCGCACAGCTCCTTCATCTTCGCGACGCTGGCCGGCGCCGCGCGGAAGCCGTCGCGGCGGTGCACGAGGATCACGCTCTCGGCCTTGTGCGGACCTTCCTGCACGAAGTTCAGCGTCCAGTCGAGCGCGGAGTCGCCGCCGCCGACGATGACGAGGTTCTTGCCCGCGAACTGCGCCGGGTTGCGCACGCGGTAGTGCAGCTGCGTGCCGTCGTATTTCTCGATGCCGTCGACCTTCAGGGTGCGCGGCTGGAACGACCCCACGCCGCCGGCGATGAAGATCGTCTTCGAGAGGAAGCGCGTGCCCTTGCTGGTCTCGACGTAGAAGCGGCCGTCGTCCTGCCTGCGCACGACCGAGACCTCCTGGCCGTAGTGGTGCGTCGCGCCGAAGGGCTCGATCTGCTTGAGCAGGTTGTCGGTCAGTTCCTTGCCGGTGCACACGGGCACGGCCGGAATGTCGTAGATCGGCTTGTCGGGGTACAGCTCGATGCACTGGCCGCCGGGGTAGGGCAGCGAGTCGACGATGTGCGCCTTGATCTCGAGCAGGCCGAGCTCGAACACCTGGAACAGGCCCACCGGGCCCGCGCCGACGATGACGGCATCGGTCTCGATCGGACCTTCGTGGCTGCCCGCGGTGCGGGCGATTTCTTCGTTCAGTCGTGGTTCCATCGGGGGCGGGGCGGTGCGCTCGGCCGTGCGCTCACTTCTCGAGGAAGGGCAGCTTGCCGGTCTTGTCTTTCCACTCGTCGGCGTCGGGCAGCGCGGCCTTGCGCTTGGTGATGCTCGGCCACTTCTTCGCCAGGTCGGCGTTGAGCTGGATCATGTGCTGCTGGTCGCCCGGCACGTCTTCCTCGGGCACGATGGCATTGACCGGGCACTCGGGGATGCACACCGCGCAGTCGATGCATTCGTCGGGGTCGATCGTCAGGAAGTTCGGTCCTTCACGGAAGCAGTCGACGGGGCAGACGTCGACGCAATCGGTGTACTTGCAGCGGATGCACGCTTCGAGAACGACGTGGGTCATGGCGCGGGGCGGGGCGCGGCCGGGCACCGCGCGATCGTTGTGATGGGGCTTCCGGACCGGAAGCGCCGTGAATTCTAAGGCGTGAGGGTTTCCACGGGGCCTTGACGGCTGTCAATCGTGTGGTCATCGGCAGTGTGGATTTGCGCGGCGCGCGACGGCACGCGCGCGGCCGGCGCCAGCGGCGCGGCGCCCGCACCGACGGTCACGACGGTGGGCCGGCCCGCGTGCAGCACGGCGGCGTCGGCCAGGGTGGCGACGCGGTGATCGGTCGCGATCTGGTCGGGCCAGCCGGCACGCGAGACCACGAGCGCCGGCGTGTCGGCGGGCCAGCCGGCTTCGCGCATGCGCCGCGCCAGCGCGCCGAGCTGGCGGCCGGCCATGTAGAACACCTCGGTGTCGG
>CAZFET010000151.1:0-8659 GCA_964517545.1 uncultured Burkholderiaceae bacterium | reverse complement strand
AGTTCGCGGCGTAGCTCCCGAAGAGGTGCGTCCTGACCACGTCCACGCTGGTGGGGTCCAGAACAACGTCTGCACCCGTCTCCAGCGCGACGCGCCGTCGCAGTTCGCCCGGCTCCGACGCTATCACCTGCAACGCCCCCGCCGCCTTGCTCGCCTGGATGAACAGCAGCCCCATGCCGGGCCACTGGAACACCGTCTCGGTGATGATCGCGAAGGCGATCAGCGAGCCGAGCTGCAAGCCGGTGATCGTGATGACCGGCACCAGGGTGTTCTTCAGCGCGTGGCCGAAGTACACCGCGCGGTCGGGCAGCCCGCGCGCCTTGGCGAACTTGATGTAGTCGGCGCGCAGCACCTCGAGCATCTCGGCGCGCACGAGCCGCATGATCAGGGTGAGCTGGAACACCGACAGCGTGATGGCCGGCAGCACCAGGTGCTTCCAGCCGTCGACGGTGAGCCAGCCGGTGCTCCACGCGCCGAGCGCGATCACGTCGCCGCGGCCGAAGCTCGGCAGCCATTTCAAGGTGACCGCGAACAGCAGGATCAGCAGGATGCCGATCAGGAAGGTCGGCAGCGACACGCCGAGCAGCGAGAAGGTCATGAAGACCTGCGACAGGACGTTGCCTCGCTTGAGCGCCGCGTAGACCCCCATCGGGATGCCGACCACCAGCGCGATGATCGCCGCGGTGGTGGCCAGCTCGATGGTCGCCGGCAGCCGCTCGGCGATCAGCGACGAGACCTTGCGGCCCTGGCGCAGCGACAGCCCGAACTCGCCGCGCACCGCGTTGCCCACGAAGGCGGCGAACTGCACCGGGAACGGGTCGTCGAGGCCGAGGTCCTTGCGCAGCTGGTCGCGCTGCTCGGGCGTGGCGTCCTGCCCGAGGAGGTTGGTCACCGGATCGCCGACGTACTGGAACAGCATGAAGGCGATGAAGGCGACCGTGAGCATCACGACCACGGCCTGCGCCAGGCGACGGAGGATGAAGGCAAGCATGGGAGGAAGAGTCGGTCCGTCGCGCTGGCGCCGGACGGTTCAGGTCAGTTGACCTTCACCGCCCGCATGTCGATGCGATTGTCCGCCCGGTGGTACATGTCGATGTTCTTTTTCATCGCCCACGGGATGACCTGGTTGTGCAGCGGGATGTGCGACACGTCCTGGTGCGAGAGCACGAGCGCCTGCTCGATGAGCTGGTTGCGCACCTTCTGGTCGACTTCCTTCTTGATGCGCTCGATCAGCGCGTCCATCTGCGGGTTGCTGTAGCGGCCCACGTTGTAGTTGCCGTCGCCCTGCGCACCCACCGAGCGGACCAGCGACTGCAGCGAGTACAGCGCGTCGAAGGTCGGCACGCCCCAGCCCAGCATGTAGATGCTGGCCTCGTAGCGCTGGATCATCGGGAAGTAGGTGACCAGCGGCAAGGTGCGCAGCTTGGCCTTGACGCCGATGCGCGCCCACATGGCCGTGATGGCCTGGCAGGTCTCCTCGTCGTTGATGTAGCGGTTGTTCGGGCAGGCGAAGTCGACCTCGAAGCCGCCGGGATAGCCGGCGTCGGCGAGCAGCTTCTTCGCGCCTTCGACGTCGTAGGGGTAGCGCTCGTCGGCCTTCTTGGTCCAGCCGTTGACCTGCGGCGCGATCAGCGCGCCAGTCGGCTGCGCGAGGCCGCGCATGATGTTCTTCTGGATCGCGTTGATGTCGATCGCCTGGTACAGCGCCTTGCGCACCCGCACGTCCTTCAGCGGGTTCTTGCCCTTGACGTTGGAGCCGGGCAGCTCGTCGCGGAACTGGTCCATGCCCAGGAAGATCGTGCGGTTCTCGGCGCCGTCGAGCACCTTCAGGTTCGGCGCCGAGCGCAGCTTGGGCAGGTCGGCCGGCGACGGGTCGAGCACCATGTCGACCTCGCCGGACAGCAGCGCGGCCACGCGCGTGGCCTCGGCCTTGATCGGTGTGTAGACGATCTCGGTCACGTTGCCGTCCATCTTGCCCCACCAGCCGGGGTTGCGCACCAGCACCAGCTTCACGTCCTGGTCCCAGCTCTTGAGCATGAACGGGCCGGTGCCGTTGGCGTTGCGGTGGGCGAAGTTCTCGTCCTTGGTCTTGATGTCCTTCGGCTCGAGCGACTTGTTCTTCTCGGACCACTCCTTGTCCATCATGCGCAGCTCGGTGAGCTGGCGCAGCAGCACCGGGTTCGGGCCCTTCGTGAAGATGTCGATCGTCAGGTCGTCGACCTTCTCGATGCGGTCGATGCCCTGCGTGTAGACGCCGTAGTTCGACGTCTTGGCCATCGCGCGCTCGAGCGAGAACTTGGCGTCGTCGGCGTTGAACGCCGAGCCGTCGTGGAACTTCACGCCGCGCCGCAGGGTGATGCGCACCTGCGTCGGGCTCATCTGCTTGTAGCCCGTGGCCAGCATGGGCTCGAGCTCGAACTTGCTGTTGTAGTAGAAGAGCGACTCGTAGACCGCGGCGTGCACGCCGTTGCCCAGGGCGTTGTTCTGCGAGTGGATGTCCCAGGTCGGGATGTCGCTGGCGCTGGCCCACTTGAAGGTCTTGGCCGACGCGGGTGCCGCGACGGCGAGCCAGGCGGCCGACGCCAGGATGGCGAGCGTCGAGGCCTTGCGATGAAGCATGGTGGTACTCCTGATTGAGAAGCCCGGATGATCCGCAAATCGCGTGCCGCCCGCCAAGGGGGAATCCCCCGATCGGTGCGCGTCAGTCGAGCCTGATCTCTCCGTACCAGGCGTGCGCCCGCGAACGCGTGTTGTCGGCGTCGGTCATGAAGGCCACGCCCACGAGCGGGCCGGGGTCTTCGCCGAACGCGAGGCGGTAGTCGGCCGCGAGGTCGCGGCGGTAGTGCCGCCAGCGCCCGAGCTGGGCGGGCCCCGCCTCGACGACGATCTTGCGGATGCGGTCGCTGCGGCCGCTCACCACCACGCTGCCGACCGGATGGGCCTCGTCGGCCCACACGTACATCAAGGTCGCGTACGGCGGCTCCTCGCCGGTGAGCGCGCGCGCGAGGTCGAACATCATGCGGTTGCGAACGCTGAGCTTGTCGCGGTCGCCGGCGAAGGCGAAGACCACGCGCGCGGGCGAGTCCTCGAGGTCGGCGTCGGACACGCTCGCGCCGTCGATCAGCGCCGGCACCCACCACGAGAATTGCACCGTGCCGAGTCGCTCGGGCATCACGTGCACGCGACGACGCAACAGGCTCGCGGACGTGTCGGCCTCGGCGCGCCAGGCCGGGCGGCCGTCTTTCACGGTGTAGGAGTAGTGGGTCGGCCGCTTCCCGGGCAAGGTGACGGCGTGCCAGCCGTCGGGCGCCGGCGGCACCGTGGCACAGCCGAGCAGCATCGCACCCGCGCAGGCGAACGCGAGGCCGATGCGAGGCCGGAGCGAGAGGCCGAACTTCACGTCACGTCACGTCGCCACGCGCCGCAGCCGACGAGCGGCCACGAAAAAGCCGCCCCGAGGGGCGGCTGGAATCGCGAGACTCGCCCGAAGGCGAGCCGAGCATCAGAAGTTGTGCTTGATGCCGACGTCGTAGCCGGTCTTGCTGGTCGTGATGGAGTCACCACGATCGTTCAGCACGTCGGCGTACAGCGTCGTGCGCTTGCTCAGGCTGTAGTGGTAGCCGAGCGCCAGAGCCTTGGTCGGCTTGGTCTACACGCCGGCAGCCTCACGCTCGAGCTGGCCGTAGGAGGCACGGAACTCGCCCGCACCGATCGGCGCGACGGCGCTGAACAGCCACGCGGTGTGGTCGGCGTTGGCCGCGGTGTTGCCCTTGCCGTAGAAGCCGCCGATGCGCGCGAAGCCGAGGTTGTACGACGCGTTGAACGTCGTCCACTTCGCCTTGGCGGCCGCTTGGGCGCCGGTGGCTTCGTAGCCGAAACCAGCGACCAGCGGACCGGCAGCGTAGCTCAGCGCGAAGTTGACCGGCTTCTTCTGGAAGTTGTTGATCGCGTCGGTCGCTTCGGCGACCTGCGCGCCGAACGTGAAGCCGCTGGCCGAGATCTTGTAGGTGGCCGAGCTGTCGTTGCGCACCGCGGCGATGCCGCCACCGCCGGTGATGGCGATGTTGCCGGCGCTGCCGCCGAGCGTGCCGTTCACGACCGTATCCCAGCCCCACGGGTCAGCCACCAGCTGCGACTGCAGGAACGCGGTGGTGTACTCGCGGCCGAACACGACCTGGCCGAAACCGCCTTGCAGACCGACGATCGAGCGGCCTTGCCAGAAGCGCGCGGCATTCGTCTGCGCGCCGGTGTCGGCATTGAAGCGGTGCTCGATGTTGAACAGGGCCTGCAGGCCGCCGCCGAGGTCTTCGACGCCGCGCACGCCGAAGCGGCTGCCCGAGCCATTGGCCAGGCTCTTGGTCTTGATGCCGGCGCCCTTGCCGGCCGACAGGTCCACACGACCGTACAGGGTCACCGACGACTGGGCCGCCGCAGCACCCGCGAATGCGCCGAGCACAGCGAGAG
This sequence comes from uncultured Burkholderiaceae bacterium, assembly GCA_964517545.1. Taxonomy (GTDB): domain Bacteria; phylum Pseudomonadota; class Gammaproteobacteria; order Burkholderiales; family Burkholderiaceae_C; genus CAZFET01. Next base: position 4,195 of record CAZFET010000151.1, on the reverse strand, counting down.
CGAGCAGAGATTTTTTCATTGCGACTATCTCCTAGGTTGAACAGGGGTCCCGATGTCTGGGGCACCCCGCGTGGAGGGCCCGATCAGGCCAACCTCCTCAGCGGAAGTTGGCGGTATTGCACCAGACGCCTCGCGGGGTTGCCAAGGTTTGGCCTGCAAATTCGACGGCGTTGTTGTCTGCCTGCAACGAGCCGTTGCAGGCGACGGAAGATGGCCCGATCAGGCCATGACGGTCACTTCAAGTGAGCGTGTGCACACGCGGAGAGCCTCGAATCTGCAGTACGCTTGGCCGCGTCAACCAACATCGGAGATCGACCGCCATGGCGCGTGAACTCAGTGGGCCCGACCGACTGCTCTCGTCGATCGACCACGGGCTGCGCACGATCGCGGCCGCGTCGCACGCGGCGCGTCCGTGCCCGGCGGCGGCGCCCTCGCAGCCCCCGCTGGCCGACGACGAGCGGCGCTTGTCGGGCGCGCTGATGCGCGTCAATCACGTTGGCGAGGTCTGTGCGCAGGCGCTGTACCAGGCGCAGGCGCTGACCACGCGCGACGCCACCTTGCGCGCGCACTTCGAGCAGGCCGCGCGCGACGAGACCGATCACCTCGCCTGGACCCTGCAGCGCCTGCGCGAACTGAACGACCGACCCAGCCTGCTCAACCCGCTGTGGTACGCGGGCGCGTTTGCGATCGGGCTCGTGGCCGGACGCGCCGGCGACCGGGCGAGCCTCGGATTCGTGGTCGAGACCGAACGCCAGGTCGAGCAGCATCTCGCCGGCCATCTCGACCGGCTGCCGGCGGCCGACCAGGCCTCGCGCGCGATCGTCGAACAGATGAAGGCCGACGAGGCGCGGCATGCCGCGGACGCGCTCGGTGCCGGCGCGATCGAACTGCCGGCACCGGTGCGCTGGGCCATGCGCGCCGCCGCGAAGGTGATGACCACCACCGCGCACCGCATCTGAGGCGGTGTCCGCCCGCGCGCGGCGGACGAAGGCTCCCGGGTCGAGAGCTTCGGACTTCAGTCCTCGACGACCTCGTAGCTCGTCGTCACCTCGGCGGTCTTGGCCAGCATCGCGGTCGCCGAGCAGTACTTCTCGTGCGACAGCTCGACGGCGCGCGCCACCGCCGCCTCGGGCACGCCGCGCCCGCGCACGATGAAGTGCATCGCGATGCGCGTGAAGACCTTCGGGTCGGTCGTCGCGCGCTCGGACGTGACCTTCACCTCGCAGCCGCGCACCTCGTGGCGACCGCGCTTGAGGATCAGCACCACGTCGTAGGCCGCGCAGGCGCCCGTGCCGGCCAGCACCGTCTCCATCGGCCGCGGCGCGAGATTGCGGCCGCCGCCGTCGGGCGCACCGTCGATCGTGAGCAGATGGCCGCTGCCGGTCTCGGCGACGAAGCCCATGCCGCTGGAGGGAACCCAATGGATCGTGCACTGCATCGTGTCGCTGCCTCGCGCGAGCTCAGCGCATCGCGGCGTCGTGGTGGTGCGGGCATTGTGCAATCCGCAACGGCGGCTGGAGTGCCATCCCTACGAATGCCCCTCGCGCGATATTGCGCCGCAGCATGCCGCTCGCTACACTGGCTTCGAACGCGACGTGAACCGCTCGAAGCGCACGTCGCACCGCTTGTCTCCTCCACTCCTCCCAAGGGTGGATTCGGCCCGGGGCCTCACGGCCTCGGGCCTTTTTCATGCGCGGATCGCGCGATGCGCGTGACGTATGATCCGCCGCCGCAGTGCCGTGACGCCTGCAGGAGGAGATCGACACATGGCCGGCGCCACCGGTCCGCGTCGCCCGGCCGCAGCCCGCGGCGCGCGCCGCCCCGACTATCTGCAGCGCATCCTGACCGCCCGCGTCTACGACGTCGCCATCGAAACGGGCCTCGAGCGCGCCCCGGCGCTGTCGGCGCGCATCGGCAACGAGGTGTGGCTCAAGCGCGAGGACAACCAGCCCGTCTTCAGCTTCAAGCTGCGCGGCGCCTACAACAAGATGGCGCACCTGAGCGCGACGCAGCTCAGGCGCGGCGTCATCTGCGCCTCGGCCGGCAATCACGCGCAGGGCGTCGCGCTGGCCGCGCGCAAGCTCGGCTGCAAGGCGGTGATCGTGATGCCGGTCACCACGCCGCAGGTCAAGATCGACGCGGTGCGCGCGCTCGGCGGCGAGGTCGAGCTGCACGGCGACAGCTACTCGGACGCCCATGAACGCGCGCGGCAGCTCGAGCGCCAGCGCGGCCTGACCTTCGTCCATCCGTTCGACGACCCCGACGTCATCGCCGGCCAGGGCACCGTGGCGATGGAGATCCTGCGCCAGCACCAGGGCCCGATCGACGCCGTGTTCGTCGCGGTCGGCGGCGGCGGCCTGATCTCCGGCGTCGCCTCGTACGTCAAGGCCGTGCGGCCCGACATCCAGGTGATCGGCGTGCAGACCACCGACTCCGACGCGATGCTGCGTTCGGTGCGCGCCGGCAAGCGCGTGCAGCTGCACGACGTCGGACTGTTCTCCGACGGCACCGCCGTCAAACTGGTCGGCGAGGAAACCTTCCGCCTCACGCGCGAGCTGGTCGACGACTTCGTGGTGGTCGACACCGACGAGGTCTGCGCTGCCATCAAGGACGTCTTCCAGGACACGCGCAGCATCCTCGAGCCGGCCGGCGCGCTGGGCGTGGCGGCGATCAAGCAGTACGCCGAGACGCACAGGTGCCGCGGCAAGACCTTCGTGGCCATCACCTGCGGCGCCAACATGAACTTCGACCGGCTGCGCTTCGTGGCCGAGCGCGCCGAGGTCGGCGAGCAGCGCGAGGCGCTGTTCGCGGTCACCATCCCCGAGGAGCGCGGCTCGTTCAAGCGCTTCTGCGAGCTGATCGGCCCGCGCAGCGTCACCGAGTTCAACTACCGCATCTCCGACCCGGCCATCGCGCACGTGTTCGTCGGGCTCGCGATCCACGGCCGCGACGAAGCCGCGCGCATCGCGCGCGGCTTCGAACGGCACGTCTTCCCGACCGTCAACCTCAGCGACGACGAGCTCGCCAAGCAGCACGTGCGGCACATGGTGGGCGGCCGCTCCGAGCTGGCCAAGGACGAGCGGCTGTTCCACTTCGTGTTCCCCGAGCGGCCCGGCGCGCTGATGCGCTTTCTCGCGGCGCTGCACCCCGACTGGAACATCAGCCTGTTCCACTACCGCAACCAGGGCGCCGACTACGGCCGCATCCTGGTCGGCCTGCAGGTCCCGCGCGGCGACCGCAAGGCATTGCGCGAGTTCCTCGACACCCTGCACTATCCGTGGGTCGACGAGACCGACAATCCGGTCTATCGGCTGTTCCTGCGCTGACCAGAAGGACGCACGCTGCCATGACCGTCACGCCCTCGCTGATCGCCCCCACCGCCAACCCGCTGCTCGAGCGCGCGCTGCGCGAGAAGCTGGCGCGGCGCGCCGAGACGACCGGAAGCCTGGGCGAGCTCGAGCCGGTGGCCGTGCGCATGGGGCTGATGCAGAACACGCTCAAGCCGCGCTTCGTCGAGCCGCAGATCCTGCTGTTCGCGGCCGACCACGGCCTGGCGGTCGACGGCCTCGGCGTGCCCGGCGGGCGCAGCACCGCCGACCTGGTGCAGCAGGCGCTCACCGGCCAGATCCCGGTGTCGGTGTTCGCGCGCATCCAGGGGCTGGAGCTGACGGTCGTCGACGCCGGCGTGGCCGAGGGCCTGCCGCCGCACGCGCGGCTGATGGCCCGCAAGATCGCGCACGGCACGCGCAACGCGCGCGTCAACTCCGCGATGTCGATGGACCAGGCGCACGCCGCCATCCGCGCCGGCATGGAGATCGGCAACACGCTGCCCGGCAACGTGCGCGCCTGCGCCGGCATCGGCGTCGGTTCGCAGGAGAGCGCCGCGCTCGTGATCTCGCGCCTCACCGACGCGCCCGTGCGCGAGCTGCTGCTGGCCGGCCCGCAGATGAAGCAGGACGACCTGGCCAAGCTGCTGGTCATCGCGCAGGGCGCGCAGGGCCGGCACCGCGACGTGAGCGATCCGGTCGAGGTGCTCGCCGCGTTCGGCGGCTTCGAAGTCGCGATGATGGTCGGGCTGATGCTCGTGGCCGCCAGCAAGCGCCACCTGATCATCGTCGACGGCATGGCCGCGTGCGCGGCGCTCGGCGTGGCCGCGCGCATCGCCGCGCCCGTCACCGACTACGTGGTCTTCTGC
>CAZFET010000150.1:0-8686 GCA_964517545.1 uncultured Burkholderiaceae bacterium | reverse complement strand
CGTGCAGGCGATGCTTCATCCGGACGATGGCCTCGGCGGCAGCCGTGTGCTCTCCCGGGAACACCGACCAGAACCAGATGCGGCCGTTGAGAAGGCCTTCACGCTTCTGCACCTCGGGGGCAATCTGCATTTGCGCCGCCACGTGCGTTCCGTGCGCGGCAACCGACCGGTTCAGGTAATGGAACTTGATGTCGTAGAGCTTGTTGCGCAGCCACTGAGGACGGAATCGCACCTTGTGCAGCACGAGGCGCGGGTGCTCCATGAAGTAGCGCCCGACGAGCCCGTTCGCGTTGCCGAGCCCGTCGGCGTGCTGCTTGTTGAAGGCCAGCAGCAGGCGGGCGTTCTCGATGCCGCCCGTGGCGAGCACGAACTGCTTCGCCTCCACGTGGAAGCGGCGACCGCTGAGCGTGCGGACCTCTGCACGGCGTACCGTCTGGCCCGTCGCGTCGGTCTGCAAGTCGGTCACGTTGGCGTAGAGGAACACGCGCACGTGGCGGGCACGACGCAACTCACGCCGATAGTGCTTGCCGAAGCGCGTAGGGCGGCTGAACTGCGACATCGTGTCGAGCACGCGACCGGTGGGCAGGTTCATGCGACGCACATCGGGACGGTTGATCGCCTTGACCCAGTGGTCCACCTCGAAGTTCACGGGGCCCAGACTCAGCAGCGTGTGCGCCCGTTCGTAGTACGGCATCAACTCGTCGCGCCGGAACGGCCAGCCGCTGTTGGGCACCCAGTCGCGCGGCTCGAGATCCTCCGGCTCCAGCGGCCGACACCATCCGCCCCAGCAGTTGCTCCCGCCCCCGAGGAACCGACTGCGGAACCCATCGCCGAACTCATAAGGGATGCCGACGTTCTCGCCGCGATAGAGATCCATCGTCTCCGCGTCGGGCTTGTACCCGCCGCTCTCGAGCACGATGGCGTCGATGCCCCGCTTCTCGAACTCGAGCGCCAGCGTCAGCCCTGCAGGGCCGCCGCCGATGATGCAGACGGTCGACTGCAGGACCTGCCCTTCATCGGTTCGACGCGCGTCGCACAACATGATCCTTCACCCTCGATGGTCGTTGGCGCGGCTCACAGCCGCCATACCTTCATGCCGGCTTCCTCGAGCGCCGCGCGATCGAGGTACGACTTCACGTCGATGACGCAGCCGCCCTTGATCAGCTTGCGGCCGAGCTCCTCGGGCCCGAGCTTGCCGAAGCGCTTGTGCGCGACCGCGACCACGACGGCGTCGGCGCGCGGCAGGTCGTCCCACGACAGCAGGCGCACGCCGTACTCGTGCATCGCCTCCTCGGGGTCGGCTTCGGGGTCGTGGCAGAACACCTCGACGCCGTAGCTCCTGAGCTCGTGGATGATGTCGACGACCTTGCTGTTGCGCAGGTCGGCGCAGTTTTCCTTGAAGGTCAGCCCGAGCACGTTGACGCGCGCGCCCTTGATGTAGCTGCCTGCGGCGATCATCTGCTTGACGGTCTGCTCGGCCACGAACTTGCCCATGCCGTCGTTGATGCGGCGTCCGGCCAGGATCACCTGCGGGTGATAGCCCAGGGTGTCGGCCTTGTGCGTCAGGTAGTACGGGTCGACGCCGATGCAGTGGCCGCCCACGAGGCCGGGACGGAACTTCAGGAAGTTCCACTTCGTGCCGGCCGCCTCGAGCACCTCCATCGTGTCGATGCCGATCTTGTCGAAGATGATCGACAGCTCGTTCATCAGCGCGATGTTCAGGTCGCGCTGCGTGTTCTCGATGACCTTGCACGCCTCGGCGGCCTTGATGCTGCTGCAGCGGTGAACGCCGGGCACCACGATCTGCTCGTACAGCTGCGCGACGCGCTCCAGCGTCTCGGGCGTGTCGCCGGACACGACCTTGATCACGTTGGTCAGCATGTGCTCGCGGTCGCCCGGGTTGATGCGCTCAGGGCTGTAGCCGACGAAGAAGTCGCGCTTCCACTTCAACCCCGAGGTCTGCTCGAGCACCGGGATGCAGACCTCCTCGGTCGCGCCGGGATACACGGTCGACTCGTACACGACCACCGCGCCCTTCTTCAGGTTGGCGCCGATCGCGCGACTGGCGCCGACCAGCGGGCCGAAGTCGGGCCGGTGCGCCTCGTCCACCGGCGTGGGGACGGCCACGAGGATGAAGTCCGCTTCGCGCAGCGCGGCCGGGTCGCTGGTGTACTCGGCATGCCTGGCCAGCGCCATCTCCGCGTCGGGGATTTCCTTCGACGGGTCCTGGCCCGCGCGGCAACGCGCCACCTTCGCCTCGACGATGTCGAAGCCGATGGTGCGCATCTTCTTGCCGAACTCGACCACCAGCGGCAGTCCCACGTAGCCCAGCCCGATCACGGCGACGGTAGTCACGATGCCTGAATCCTTGTAGTTGCCAACGAAGCCGAAGATTGTCGCCGCCCGCCCCGACGTCCCTTCTCGATGCCTACTTGGCGCGCCCGTACGAGTCGACGAAGCGCACGATGTCGTCCTCGCCCAGGTAGCTGCCCGACTGCACCTCGATGATCTCCAGCGGGATCGCGCCCGGGTTCGACAGCCGGTGGATCTCGCCCAGCGGGATGTAGGTGCTCTGGTTCTCGGTCAGCAGCTGCTTGCGGTCGCCGCAGGTGACCTCGGCCGTGCCCGTGACCACGATCCAGTGCTCGGCGCGGTGGTGATGCATCTGCAGGCTGAGCGACGCACCGGGCTTGACCATGATGCGCTTGACCTGGAAGCGCGGGCCGGCGTCCACGCCGTCGTACCAGCCCCAGGGCCGGTGCACGCGGCGGTGCAAGGTGTGCTCGGAGCGGCCGGCCTTCTCGAGGCGCGCGACGATCTTCTTGACGTCCTGGCTGCGGCTGCGGTGCGTCACCAGCACGGCGTCGGGTGTCTCGACCACCACCACGTCGTCCAGGCCGACCACGCTCACCAGGCGGCTGGTCGCATGGACCAAGGTGCCGCGGCAGTCCTCGACGATCGCGTCGCCGGCCGCCACGTTGCCGGCCGCGTCCTTCGTGCCGACCTGCCACACCGCGTCCCAGGCACCGAGGTCGGACCAGCCGGCATCCAGCGGCACCATGCGGATGTCGATGCCGTGGCCCGGGCACTTCTCCATGACCGCGTAGTCGATCGACTCCGCAGGCACGGCCGCGAAGCGGTCGCGATCGGGGCGGATGAACTGGCCGTCGACGCTGCGCGCCGCCCACGCGGCGCGCGCGGCCTCCGCGATGTCGGGGCGGAAGGTCGCGAGTGCGTCGAGCCACGCGGACGCACGCACCACGAACAGTCCGCCGTTCCAGTAGTAGCCGCCTTCGGCGAGATAGCGGCGCGCCGTCTCGGCGTCGGGCTTCTCGACGAACTGCGCCACGCGCGACGAGCCTTCCTGGCCGTCGAGGCGGATGTAGCCGTAGCCCGTCTCGGGACGGTCGGGCGTGATGCCGAGCACCACGATCGCGCCCTGCGCGGCCAGGCGCGCGGCGCGGCGCAGCGCCATCACGAAGCTGGCCGGTTGCGTGACGGTCTGGTCCGCCGGGCTCACCACGAGCACCGGGTCGTGACCGGACTCCAGCGCCTGCAGCGCGGCCAGGGTCAGCGCGGGCGCGGTGTTGCGGCCGACGGGCTCGAGCAGCAGCGTCGCCGCCGGCAGCTTGAGTTCGCGCGCCTGGTCCTGCATGAGGAAGCGGTGCTCCTCGTTGCCGACGATGCACGGCGGCAGCACCGCGAGGCCCTCGCTGTCGAGGTCGGCCAGCCGCATGAGCGCCTGCTGGAACAGGCTGCGCTTGCCCGACAGCGTGAGGAACTGCTTGGGGTACTGCGCGCGCGACAGCGGCCACAGCCGCGTGCCCGATCCGCCGGCCATGACCACGGGCTGGATCGCGATGCCTTCGACGGTGTTGTTGCTCATCGTTTGCTCCCGCCCGGTTCAGTGCTGCTGCGCGGCGAAGTCCGCGTAGGCCCGGCGCAGGCCGTCCATCAGCGAGGTGCGCGCCTTCCAGCCCGTGCCGTGCACGAGGCTCACGTCGAGCAGCTTGCGCGGCGTGCCGTCGGGCTTGCTCGTGTCGAACACGATGTCGCCGCCGAAGCCGGTCACCTCGCGCACCTTCTCGGCCAGCTCGCGGATCGTCACGTCCTCGCCGACGCCGATGTTCACCAGCGGCGGCTCGAAGCGGCCCGACACGCTCTCGTTGCTGCCCAGCAGCGGCACGAAGCGCTCGTCGGGCAGGTTCATCAGGTGCACGCAGGCATCGGCCATGTCCTCGCTGCAGAGGAACTCGCGGCGCGGCGTGCCGGTGCCCCACACGGTGACGGCCTTGTCGCCGCGCGCCTTCGCCTCGTGGAACTTGCGCAGCAGCGCGGGGATGACGTGGCTGTTCTGCGGGTGGTAGTTGTCGCCGGGGCCGTACAGGTTGGTCGGCATCACGGCCAGGTACTGCGTGCCGTGCTGGCGGTTGTAGCTCCAGCACATCTCGATGCCGGCGATCTTGGCCAGCGCGTAGGCGCGGTTGGTCGGCTCCAGAGGACCCGTGAGCAGGCAGCTCTCCTTCATGGGCTGCGGCGCCAGGCGCGGGTAGATGCAGCTCGAGCCCAGGAACAGCAGCCGCTTCACGCCGGCCTGGAACGCGGCGTGGATCGTGTGCGTCTGGATCGCCAGGTTCTCGCGGATGAAGTCGGCCGGGTAGGTGTCGTTGGCGACGATGCCGCCGACCTTGGCCGCCGCGAGGAACACGTACTGCGGCCGCTCGTCGCGGAAGAAGCGCTCGGTGGCGACGCGGTCGGTCAGGTCGAGTTCGGCGTGCGTGCGAGTCACGAGATGCCGGTGGCCGCGCGCCTGCAGGGCGCGGAGCAGGGCCGAGCCGACGAGGCCGCGGTGGCCGGCGACGTAGATGCGCGAGTTCAGGTCCATGGCGACGCGCTCACTCGTGGTGGTCGTAGGCCTGGAAGCCGGCCAGCTTGACCAGGCTGTCGCGCTTGGCCGCGGTGTAGTCGGACTCGATCATCTCGCGCACGAGCTCCTCGAAGCTGGTGCGCGGCGTCCAGCCGAGCTTGGCCTTGGCCTTGCTCGGGTCGCCCAGCAAGGTCTCGACCTCGGTGGGCCGGAAGTACCGGGGGTCGACGCGCACGATCACGTCGCCCGGCTTGCAGCGCGCGCGGCTGCCCTTGACCTCGGCGACGACACCCACCTCGCGCACGCCCTCGCCTTCGAAGCGCACCGTGATGCCCAGCTCCGCCGCCGAGCGTTCGACGAACTGCCGCACGCTGTACTGCTGGCCGGTCGCGATGACGAAGTCCTCGGGCTGCTGCTGCTGCAGCATCAGCCACTGCATCTCGACGTAGTCGCGCGCGTGGCCCCAGTCGCGCAGCGCCGACAGGTTGCCGAGGTACAGGCAGTCCTGCAGCCCGAGCGCGATGCGCGCGATGGCGCGCGTGATCTTGCGGGTGACGAAGGTCTCGCCGCGGATCGGGCTCTCGTGGTTGAACAGGATGCCGTTGCAGGCGTACAGGCCGTAGGCCTCGCGGTAGTTCACCGTGATCCAGTAGCCGTAGAGCTTGGCCACGGCATACGGGCTGCGCGGATAGAACGGCGTGGTCTCCTTCTGCGGCACCTCCTGCACCAGGCCGTACAGCTCGGAGGTGCTGGCCTGGTAGAAGCGCGTCTTCTTCTCGAGGCCGAGGATGCGGATGGCCTCGAGCAGGCGCAAGGTGCCGATGCCGTCGGCGTTGGCGGTGTACTCCGGCGTCTCGAAGCTCACCGCCACGTGGCTCATCGCCGCGAGGTTGTAGATCTCGTCGGGCTGCACCTGCTGCACGATGCGGATCAGGTTCGTCGAGTCGGTCAGGTCGCCGTAGTGCATGTGGAAGCGACGGTCCTCGACGTGCGGGTCCTGGTACAGGTGGTCGACGCGGTCGGTGTTGAACAACGACGCGCGGCGCTTGATGCCGTGCACCTGGTAGCCCTTGTTCAGCAGCAGCTCGGCCAGGTAGGCCCCGTCCTGTCCGGTCACGCCGGTGATCAACGCGGTCTTGCTCATGTGTCCTGTGGGTTCGGTTGGCCGGGCCTTGCGGGCCCTGGTGGCGTGGCGGTCGGTGGTGCGGAGTCAGCCCCGCGCGGGCCGTCGATCCGTGCTGCAGCATCCCTCTCGTTCGATCGACGATCCGCCCGGAAGAATGCCACCGGGCTCGATCGGCGTCAGCACACGCTTAAGGGTGGACCGTGCGGGTGAGGAGGTGCGGATCGTGACTTCTTCACACCCCGATACACGTCGTGCCGGCGCTCGCTCCGGCACGACCGGATCGCCCGCGCCCGGCACGGTCGCTGGCGGGTTCAGAACTCGTTCATGATGACGCCGGCCATCTGGCCGGTCGCCTGGCTCAGCACGCCGACGAGCTCCTGCAGCGAGCGGACCTGCGACGTGCCCTTGCGCGCGACCACGAGCGACGCACCGCAGCGCGCGGCGATCACCATCGCGTCGGAGCCGTACACCGCGGCCGGCGTGTCGACCACGACGTGGTCGAACTTGCTCTTCAACTCGCGGATCAGCAGGCCGAAGGCCGGACGCTCCACCAGCTCGAGCGGGTTGGGGGGCACGGCGCCGGCGCTCAGGAGGTACAGGCTCGGCAGCGCCGGCACCTGCTGGATCACGTTCGCCTCGGCGCGACCGGACAGCACGCTCGACAGCCCCGACGAGTTCTCCACGCCGAACAAGGTGTGCTGGCGCGGGCCGCGCAGGTCGGCGTCGAGCAGCAGGGTGCGCCCGCCGAGTTGCGACAGCGCGACCGCGAGGTTGGCCGAGAAGAAGGTCTTGCCGTCGCCGGAGTCGGGACTCACGACGGCCAGCGCGGCCTTGCCCGTCTCGCCGCCGAAGACGCGCATCATCAGCTGGCTGCGGATGGCGCGAAAGGCCTCGGCCTGGCGCGAGAACGGCCGGTGCGCGACCACCAGCTCGGAGCTGAACTGGTGCTGCTGCTCGACGGGCGCGTAGTGGTAGTGGAACTGCTGCGACAGCGCGAACAGCACGTCCTCGTCGGTCGCGAAGCCGAGCGCGATGGCGGCCTCGCCGAAGCGCATGCCCTTCTCGCGCTGGTACAGCAGCACCTGCTCGACGTGCTCGTCGGTCAGGCCCTTGGTCTGCTTGAGGATCTCGCCGAGCGGGCGGTCGTGCACCGCCGAGGCGGGCATCGAGCCCTCCAGCGGAGACGGGTCGACGACGGCTAGCCTGGAATCGCGGAATCTCGCCATGACGGAGCCTTGCAGTGCGGACGACTACGAACGGGGGGCGGGCAGCTGGCCGAGCACGCGCCGCGCGAGCAGCGGCTGCGCCGCCGCGCCGCCGAACAGCCCGCCGCGATCGGGCCGAGGCAGCACGCCGAGCACCGGCAGGCCGATGGCCTGCGTCACGTCCTCGGCGTTGCGCACGCGCCGGTTGAGCATCTCGAGCACCACCGCCAGCGAGATGCCGACCAGCGAACCGAGGAACAGCCCGATGAACGCGTTGAGGAAGATCTTCGGCGACGACGGGAACAGCGGCGCGCTCGCCTGCGACAGCACCGACGCGTTCGAGCGCGTGTTGGTGCTCTCCAGCGACGACTGGTTGTAGCGCGTCAGCACCGCGTCGAGCGCGCGCTGAGCGGCGTCGACCTCGCGCTGGTACATCAGCGCCTCGTCGCGGTTCTCCTTCATGCGCAGCACGCGCTGGCGCTGCGCCTCGTAGGCGGCGCGGATCTCCGCCTCGCGGGCGCGGTTGATGGTGTTGGTGACGCCCACGCCGCTGGCCACGCGCCGCGACTCGGCCTCGATGCGGCTGCGCAGCGCGGAGATGTTGGCCTTGGCCTCGACCACCTGCGGATGCGCGTCGCCGAGGCGCGAGTTGAGCTCCTGCAGGCGCGCCTCCTGGCGCAGCAGGTCGGCCTTCAGGCCGGACACCAGCGCGTTGGTCTGCACGTCGGGCAGCTGGTCGGCGCCGCGCGCCAGCGCCTGCGACTGCCGGCTGGTCGATTCGGCCGACAGCGCCTGCAGCGCCACCAGTTGCGCCGACAGCTCGTTGAGGCGGGCGTTCTCGATGTCGAGCCGCTCGTCGGTGCCGATCAGCCCCTTCTGCCGCTGGAACGCCGACAGCTTGGCCTGCGCCGCCTCGAGTTGCTGGCGCAGTTCCTTCGCGCGGTTGTCGAAGAACGACGAGTACTGCCGGGCCGGATCGACGCGCAGGTCGATCACCGTGTCCATGTAGGCCTTGACGAACGCGTTGGCCACGCGCGCCGCGACCTGGGCGTCGGCCGCCTTGTACGACACCGTGACCACGTTCGACTCGCGCGTGAGCCGCACGTCGAGGTTGCGGCGCAGCACGCCGGCCATCCAGCCTTCGAACTCGCCCTCACCCTTGGTCGATTGCTGCCACACCGCCCGGTTGGCCGGGTCATCGCCCATGCCGAGCGCGCCGACCACGCGGCGCGCCACGCGGTCGCTCTCGAGGATCTGGATCTGCGTGGCCAGGAAGGCCGGCCAGCTCAGCCCGTCGTAGCCGGTGCTCGACACCGGGTCGGGCTTGATGTCGAACACCAGCGACGCCGTCGCCGTGTACTGCTTGGGCAGCGCGAGGCTCACGCCCAGGGCCGCCGCGACCGCCAGGATCACGATGGCGGCCACCAGCCGCCAGCGGGCGGCGACCATGGAGAGGAATTGGCCGAAGGTCATGTCACACCGCCTCGT
>CAZFET010000149.1:8469-8785 GCA_964517545.1 uncultured Burkholderiaceae bacterium | reverse complement strand
GGGCCAACAAGGTGCAGGCCGCTGGGGGCTGAGGCGGTCAGGCGGCGCCCTTTTGGGGGCTCTTCTTGCGCACCTTGGCTCGCTTGACTTGCCCTCCGGGGGTCAGCCGCTGGTTGCCCAGCACCTTCACCACCTTCACTTCGGGTTTTTGGCCACCGCGTTTGCTGAACTTCAGCACCTTCACTTCCTTGGGGCCGGGCATGCGGTTTTCATCGACCGGCTTGGTCTTCTCGGGAATGGGGCGCCACAGCACCAGCAACTTGCCGATGTGCTGGATGGGCGCGGCGTTCAGCTCGTCGGCCAAGGTTTCCAGCAT
>CAZFET010000149.1:4862-8456 GCA_964517545.1 uncultured Burkholderiaceae bacterium | reverse complement strand
CCGGTCGTCGCTGAGCACCCGGATTTTGATGAGGCCATGGGCGTTCAGGGCCGCATCGGCTTCCTTTTTGACCGCCAGCGTCAGACCGTCGCCTCCGATATGGACGACGGGGTCTAGGTGGTGGGCTTCGGCGCGGTGCACCTTGCGCTGGGCGGGAGTGAGAATAATCTGGGGCATGGGACAATTATCGTTTACACGGCGGTATTGCGTTTCATGGGCATCAAAGTCAAAACCCAAAGCAAAAAGGTCAACAAGGCCTGGCTGAACCAGCACGTCAACGACCCTTACGTGAAGCTGGCCCAAAAAGAGGGGTACCGCGCTCGGGCGGCGTACAAGCTCAAAGAAATCGACGAGACGCTGGACCTCATCCACCCGGGTGACGTGGTCGTCGACCTGGGCAGCGCGCCCGGCGCCTGGAGCCAGTACCTGCGTCGGCGCCTAAGCCCACAAGGTGCTGCCGCTGGCGCGCTTCAAGGCACGATCATCGCGCTGGACCTGCTGCCCATGGAGGCCGTCGAAGACGTTTATTTCATCCAGGGTGACTTTCGCGAAGAAGGCGTGCTGGCGCAACTGGAACAGGCCCTGGCCGACCGCGGCTTGCAGCACAAGGTGGACGTGGTGGTGTCGGACATGGCGCCCAACCTCTCCGGTATCGCCTCGGCCGATGCCGCGCGCATCGAAGACCTGATCTCTCTGGCGGTTGATTTCGCCGTTCATCACCTCAAGCGCGATGGTGCTCTGGTGGTCAAGCTCTTCCACGGTGCAGCCTATGACCCGATGGTGAGTCTGTTTCGCCAGACCTTCCGGGTGGTCAAGGCCATCAAACCCAAGGCCAGTCGCGACAAATCGTCGGAAACCTTTTTGGTGGGCCTTGGTCTGAAAAAAGCGTCAGCCGGTGAGTCGGTTGAACCGAAATAGAAAATAGCCAAGTCTTTGATAGGCATTCCCAGGGGATGGGCATCGATGGCGATGCCTTGAAAGTCCTAGAATGGGGTGCATATGGGCGCATACGCCACCGAGTTTCCAGGAGCTGCACTTGAATAACCAATGGTTTTCGAAAATCGCCGTGTGGATGGTCATCGCCATGGTGCTTTTCACTGTCTTCAAGCAGTTCGACAGCCGCAGCGCGGCGGGTGCCGGCTACATCGGCTACTCCGAATTCCTCGATGAGGTGAAGGCCCAGCGCATCAAGAGCGCCACCATTCAAGAAGGCCAGGGCGGCACCGAGATCGTGGCCGTTACGCAAGACGACCGCCGCGTGCGCACCACCGCCACCTACCTTGACCGTGGCTTGGTGGGCGACCTCATCAACAACAACGTGAAGTTCGACGTGCGCCCCCGCGAAGAGGGCTCGCTGCTGATGACCCTGCTGGTGAGCTGGGGCCCGATGCTGCTGCTGATTGGCGTGTGGATCTACTTCATGCGCCAGATGCAAGGCGGCGGCAAGGGCGGCGCGTTCAGCTTCGGCAAGAGCCGCGCGCGCATGCTCGACGAGAGCAACAACACGATCACCTTCGCCGATGTCGCCGGCTGCGACGAGGCCAAGGAAGAGGTCAAGGAGCTCGTCGACTTCCTGAAGGATCCGCAGAAGTTCCAGAAGCTGGGCGGGCGCATCCCGCGCGGCGTGCTGATGGTCGGCCCGCCGGGCACCGGCAAGACCCTGCTGGCCAAGGCCATCGCCGGCGAAGCCAAGGTGCCGTTCTTCAGCATCTCCGGCTCCGACTTCGTGGAGATGTTCGTCGGCGTCGGCGCGGCGCGCGTGCGCGACATGTTCGAGCAGGCCAAGAAGAGCGCGCCGTGCATCATCTTCATCGACGAGATCGACGCGGTCGGCCGCCACCGCGGCGCCGGCCTCGGCGGCGGCAACGACGAGCGCGAGCAGACGCTCAACCAGATGCTGGTCGAGATGGACGGCTTCGAGACCAATCTCGGCGTCATCGTGATGGCGGCCACCAACCGGCCCGACATCCTCGACCCGGCGCTGCTGCGCCCGGGCCGCTTCGACCGCCAGGTCTACGTGACCCTGCCCGACGTGCGCGGCCGCGAACAGATCCTCAACGTGCACATGCGCAAGGTGCCGATCGGCCAGGACATCCGCGCCGACATCCTGGCGCGCGGCACGCCGGGGTTCTCGGGCGCCGACCTCGCCAACCTCGTGAACGAGGCAGCGCTGTTCGCGGCGCGCAGCAACGCGCGCGTGGTCGAGATGCAGGACTTCGAGAAGGCCAAGGACAAGATCCTGATGGGCCCCGAGCGCAAGAGCATGGTCATGCCCGAGGAGGAGCGGCGCAACACCGCCTACCACGAGGCCGGCCACGCGCTGGTGGCCAAGCTGCTGCCCAAGACCAACCCGGTGCACAAGGTCACCATCATCCCGCGAGGGCGCGCGCTGGGCGTGACGATGCAGTTGCCCGAGGGCGATCGCTACAGCATGGACAAGGAGCGCATGCTCAGCACGATCAGCGTGCTCTTCGGCGGGCGCATCGCCGAGGAGGTGTTCATGAACCAGATGACCACCGGCGCCTCGAACGACTTCGAGCGGGCCACGCAGATCGCGCGCGACATGGTCACGCGCTACGGCATGAGCGACGTGCTCGGCCCGATGGTCTACGCCGAGAACGAAGGCGAGGTCTTCCTCGGCCGCTCGATCACCAAGCAGGTCAACGTGTCCGAGCAGACGATGCAGAAGGTCGATCTCGAGATCCGCAAGATCATCGACGACCGCTACGCCGTCGCGCGCAAGCTGATCGAGGAGAACCAGGACAAGATGCACGCCATGGCCAAGGCGCTGCTCGAGTGGGAGACCATCGACGGCGACCAGATCGACGACATCATGGCCGGCCGGCCGCCGCGCCCGCCGAAGGACTGGACGCCGTCGTCGGGCCAGCGCTCGGACGCGACGCCGCCGCAGTCGGCCGACAGCGCACCGGCCACCGCCTGACCCGCGCGTGAGCGCTGCGTCCGATCACGGGGCCTCGGGCCCCGTGTCTTCTTCCGCCGCCGCTTCGTCGGCTGCGCCGCCGGCGTGGCGGACCTCGCGCTTTCGCATCGACCTGTCGGTGCCGCGCGTGATGGGGATCGTCAACGTCACGCCGGACTCGTTCTCCGACGGCGGCGAGCACGCCGACGCGCGGTCGGCCATCGCGCATGCCGAGCGCCTGGTGCGCGAGGGCGCCGACCTGCTCGACATCGGCGGCGAGTCGAGCCGACCCGGCGCGGCGACGCTCACGCACGCCGAGGAGTGGCGCCGCATCGAGCCGGTGCTGCGGGCGGCGCTCACGCTCGGCGTGCCGGTGTCGGTCGACACGTGCAAGCCCGAGACCATGCGCGCCGCGCTCGCGCTCGGCGTCGACATCGTCAACGACATCCGCGCGCTGCGGGCGCCCGGCGCGCTGGAGTGCGTCGCGGCGCATCCGGCGTGCGGCGTGTGCCTCATGCACATGCGCGGCGACCCAGCCACCATGCAGAAACTCACCACGTACGCAGACTTGATGGGTGAGATCCGCGACTACTTCCGCGACGCGTTGGCACGCGCGGCTGCCGCCGGGGTCCCGGCGGAACGATTCTCTTGACTGCCCTGCCCCCCGCGCTATT
>CAZFET010000149.1:0-4852 GCA_964517545.1 uncultured Burkholderiaceae bacterium | reverse complement strand
CATCCGGCGTGCGGCGTGTGCCTCATGCACATGCGCGGCGATCCGGCCACGATGCAGCAGCAGACCGACTACGCCGACGTGGTGGACGAAGTGAGCACGTTCCTGCGCGAGCGTGTCGACGCCTGCGTGGCCGCCGGCGTCGCGCGCGAGCGCATCGTGATCGACCCCGGCATCGGCTTCGGCAAGACGGTGGCACAGAACTTCGCGCTGCTCGCGCGCCAGGCCGAACTGCTCGGGCTCGGCCTGCCGCTGCTGGCGGGCTGGTCGCGCAAGTCGTCGCTGGGCGCGGTGACCGGCCGGCCGGTGGGCGAGCGGCTCGCGGCCAGTGTCGCGGCCGCGCTGGCCGCCGTCGAGCGCGGTGCCCGCATCGTGCGCGTGCACGATGTCGCGGCCACCGTCGACGCGCTGGCGGTCTGGCGCGCCGCCGCGGGTACGATACCGGCCGCTTCCCCGACGACCCCACGATGAGCAGAACCTACTTCGGCACCGACGGCATCCGCGGCACCGTCGGCATGCCGCCGATCACGCCCGACTTCATGCTGCGCCTCGGCCACGCGGTGGGCCACGTGCTCAAGGCGTCGAGTGCGCGGCCGACCGTGGTGATCGGCAAGGACACGCGCATCTCGGGCTACATGATCGAGTCGGCGCTCGAGGCCGGCTTCGCGTCGGCCGGTGTCGACACCCTGCTCACCGGGCCGCTGCCCACGCCGGGCGTCGCCTACCTGACGCGCGCGCTGCGGCTCGACCTGGGCGTGGTGATCAGCGCGTCGCACAACCCATACGGCGACAACGGGGTCAAGTTCTTCTCGGCGCGCGGCGAGAAACTGCCCGACGAGTGGGAGATCGCCGTCGAGGCGGCGCTCGCCGAGTCGCCGCGCTGGGTCGATTCCGCCCGGCTCGGCAAGGCGCGCCGCGTCGACGACGCGGCCGGGCGCTACACCGAGTTCTGCAAGAGCACGGTGCGCAACGACCTGTCGCTCAAGGGCCTGAAGATCGTCGTCGACGCGGCGCACGGCGCCGCCTACCACGTGGCGCCCGACGTGTTCCACGAACTCGGTGCCGACGTGGTGAAGATCGGCTGCGCGCCCGACGGCTTCAACATCAACGCCGGCGTCGGCGCCACCGCGCCGCAACTGCTGGTCGAGGCGGTGCGCGCGAACGGCGCCGACTACGGCGTGGCGCTCGACGGCGACGCCGACCGGCTGCAGCTGGTCGATGCGGCCGGCCGCCTGTTCAACGGCGACGAGCTGCTGTACGTGATGGCCTGCGACCGCCTCGCCTACGGCGAGCACATCGACGGCGTGGTCGGCACCTTGATGACCAACCTCGGCGTCGAGCTGGCGCTGCGCGAACGCGGTGTGCCGCTCGTGCGCGCCAAGGTCGGCGACCGCTACGTGCTCGAGGAGCTGACGGCGCGCGGCTGGCTGCTCGGCGGCGAAGGCTCCGGCCACCTGATCGCGCTGGACCGCCACACCACCGGCGACGGCATCGTGAGCGCGCTGCAGGTGCTGCAGGCGGTGCAGCGCAGCGGTCGCTCGATCGCCGAGCAGCTGCGCGACGTGACCCTGTTCCCGCAGACGCTGATCAACGTGCGTCTCGCGCCGGGCGCCGACTGGAAGTCGAGCCGCACGCTCGCCGCGGAACAGGAGTCGGTGCTGCGCGAACTGGGCGACACCGGGCGCGTGCTCATCCGCCCGTCGGGCACCGAGCCGCTGCTGCGCGTGATGGTCGAGGCGCAGGACGCCGCGCTGGCTCAGCGCTGCGCGCAGCGCCTCGCCGCGGCGGTGAACGCCTGACGATCGTCAGCCGGCGGGCGGTCGCGCGCCCAGGCGCCGATCGACCCACAGCGCGAGGGCCGTGCCCGCGCACTGCGCCAGCACGAACCCCGGCGCACTGCCCGGCGCGATGCCGGCGAAGCTGTCGCTGAACATGCGGCCGAACGTGGCCGCCGGATTGGCGAACGAGGTCGATGCGGTGAACCAGTAGGCCGCGCCGATCCACGCGGCGACCAGCCACGACGCGCGCGCAGGCGCGGCGCGCAGCACCACCAGCAGCAGGCCGAAGGTGGCCACGGCCTCGGCGAGCCACTGTCCGCCGCCCGCGCGGACCTTGCCCGACCACTGCAGCAGCGGCAGCTCGAACATCGCGTGCACCAGCCACGCGCCGAGCGCGGCACCGGCGAGCTGCGCGGCCACGTAGGCCGCGGCACGCGCGGCGCCCAGCCGGCGTCGCCACCACATCGACGCCGTGACCGCCGGATTGAAGTGCGCGCCGCTGACCGGGCCGAACAGCTCGATCAGCACGACCAGCGCGAACACCGTGGCCAGGGTGTTGGCCAGCAGCGCGAGCGCCGCGTTGCCGGCGGCCAGCCGCTCGGCCATGACACCCGAGCCGATCACGGCCGCCAGCAGCAGCAGCGTGCCCAGGGCTTCGGCCAGGATGGCCGCACCCGGCGGCGGTGCGGCATGCGGCGCGTCGGCGGGCGGCCTCATCGACCGGCCAGTTCGCGCGCGCTGCGCTGCAGCGACATGCGCTCCAGCGCATGGGGCGGCAGGTTCACCAGCAGCTCGAGCCGCTGCCGGATGGCGAGCATCGTGCGGCGGAAGGCTTCGACACGCGCGGCCTCGTCGCCGTCGATCGCCGACGGGTCGGGGTACCCCCAGTGCGCGGTGGCGGGCTGGCCCGGCCAGAACGGGCAGGTCTCGCCAGCGGCGTTGTCGCACACGGTGATCACCAGGTCCATCGGCGGCGCGTCGGGTGCGCCGAACACGTCCCAGTTCTTGCTGGCCAGGCCGTCGGTGGCGATGCCCGCTTCGCGCAGCACGCGCAGCGCGAGCGGATGGGGTTGGCCGCGCGGGTGGCTGCCGGCCGAGAACGCCTTGAAGCGCCCGCGCCCGAGATGGTTGAGCAGCGCCTCGGCCAGCACGCTGCGCGCGGAGTTGTGGGTGCAGAGGAACAGGACGTGGAGCGGTCGGTCGGTCGTCATCGTCGAGGTGCCGGCAGGTGGCGGGGGCGAGGCGGCGGCGGTCCTGTCGATCGGTCGTGGGCCCGCGCGGCCGCCGTACGGTTCGGTCGTTCAGCCGCAGCAGCGCGCGCCGCCGGGCGCGGCGCTGCCGCAGGCGGCGGGCGACGAGGCGGTCGAAGACGGGGCCGAGGCCGAGGACGTGGGACCGAGCGATCCGCGCGCCTCGTACACCGGGATGTCGCGCAGGGTGCGGAAGTGTTCCCACGCGATGCCTTGCGGGTCGACCACCCAGTGCTTGTCGCTGCGCGCGTAGCAGCACGACACCTCGCCTTCGGCCACGACCTTCTTCGCGCCGGCTTGCTCGGCGGCGGCGGCGCGCTGCTTCAGCGTGGCCAGGTCGGTGTCGTCGTCGACCTGGATGCCGAGGTGGCCGATCCCGCGGTCGCTGCCGAAGGTCGAGATGGCGAAGTTCACGGCGGGGTCCTCGAGCATCCACTTGGCGTAGTCGGCCTCGCGGCGCACGGGTTCGGCGCCGAACATGGCGCTGTAGAAGCGGACGTTGTGGTCGAGGTCGTCGACGTGGACGTGGACGTGGAAGCGGCGCATGGTCATGGACTCCTGGTTCAGCAGCGGCAGCGCGAGGCGTCGCCGTCGATCTCGCACACGGCCGACTCGCAGCAGTGGGCGGTGAGGTATCCGAGCAGCGCGTTGATGCGCGCGAACTCGGCGCGGTAGATCAGGAAGCGGCCGTCGCGCTGCTGGGTCACGAGCCCGGCATGCAGCAACTCCTTGAGGTGGAACGACAGGGTCGGGGCGGGCAGTGCCAGCCGCTCGGCCAGCACGCTCGGGGTCAGGCCGGCCGGGCCGGCACCCACCAGTTCGCGGAAGGCCCGCAGGCGCGCCGTCTGCGCCAGTGCCGCCAGGCCGCGGATGACCTCGTCGTCGCCGATTTCCTTTTCCATGATTCCACGATAGTAGAAATCTCGAATGCGTGCAAGCTCCCGATGGGCCATGCGTCGCGCCCCCAGCGGATCGACGGCGAGCGGGATGAGGACGCCGCCGACCACGAGGAGCGCGGCGTTGCGGGCCGGCACGTCGGCCCGGGTCGGCATCGCATCAGATTCGCATCCGACGCCCGGGTAGCGTAGGCAGCGCGCATGACGGCCGCGTGAACGCGCCGTGACGGCGCGATGGCAGTGCGCGGCCGGGATCGCGCTGTCACCGCGATGTCACACGCGATGCCTAGAGTCCGCGGCGCTGCAACCACTGCTACGGAAAGGTCTGCCCATGAACCGATTCCCGCTCCGCTTCGCCGCCGTCGGCGTGGCTCTGTCGCTCGCGGGTGCCGTCGCCGTCGCCCAGGACGTGACCGGCGCCGGCGCCACGTTCCCCGCTCCGATCTACGCCAAGTGGGCCGACGCGTACCACAAGGCGACCGGCGCGAAGATGAACTACCAGTCGGTCGGCTCGGGCGCCGGCATCCGCCAGATCAAGGCGAAGACGGTCGACTTCGGCGCCAGCGACATGCCACTGAAGGACGACGAACTCGCCAAGGACGGCCTGCTGCAGTTCCCCACCGTGATCGGCGGCGTGGTGCCGGTGGTCAACATCAAGGGCGTCGCGCCGGGGCAGCTCAAGCTGACCGGCCAGGTGCTGGGCGACATCTACCTCGGCAAGATCACGAAGTGGAACGACCAGCAGATCACGTCGCTCAACCCCGGCGTGCCGCTGCCCGACGCGGCGATCGCCGTCGTGCGCCGCGCCGACGGCTCGGGCACGAGCTTCATCTTCACCAACTACCTGTCGAAGGTGAACGCCGAGGGGAAGGCGCAGGTCGCCGAGGGCACCGCCGTCCACTGGCCGACCGGCGCCGGCGGCAAGGGCAAC
>CAZFET010000148.1:6633-8822 GCA_964517545.1 uncultured Burkholderiaceae bacterium | reverse complement strand
GCTGAAGACCGTGGGCGAGCACAGCGTGTCTGTGGCACCGCACACCGACGTGGTGGTCGACATCACCGTCTCGGTGGTGGCCGAGACCGAGTGACGCGACGAGACGCGGGCGCCGGCAGCGCCGGTGCCGCCGCACGAGGGCCGGCCATCGCCGGCCCTTTCGCTTTCTGGCGCGGCGCTTGTCCCGCGATGCGCACCGGCTGTCCCGTCGTCGTTCACAGGGTTCTCCACCGGCTTGTCCACTGGCCCTCCGGGCCGTGGCGCACTAGGATCGCCTGATGTCCGCCGTGTTCTCCTCCAGCGCCGAGCCGCGCGACGACGAAGTCGCGCGACTGCGCGTGCCGCCTCACTCGATCGAGGCCGAGCAGAGCGTGCTGGGCGGCCTGCTGCTCGACAACTCCGCCTGGGACCGCGCCGCCGACCTCGTGCGCGAGCAGGACTTCTACCGCTTCGAGCATCGGCATATCTTCGCGGCCATCGGGTCGCTCGTGCAGGCCGCCAAGCCGGCCGACGTGATCACCACGTACGAGCACCTGCAGAGCCACGGCAAGGCCGACGAGTGCGGCGGGCTCGCGTACCTGAACGCGCTGGCGCAAAGCGTGCCGAGCGCGGCCAACATCCGCCGCTACGCCTAGATCGTGCGCGAGCGTTCGGTGCTGCGCCAGCTCGTGGCCACCAGCGACGAGATCGCCACCACCGCGTTCAATCCGCAGGGCCGGCCGGTCACGCAGATCCTCGACGAGGCCGAGTCGAAGATCTTCCGCATCGGCGAGGAAGGCTCGCGCACGCGCCAGGGCTTCGTCGGCATCGACAAGCTCGTGGTCGAGCTGATCGACCGCGTGAACGAACTGCACGCCAACGGCGCCGAGGAGGTGACCGGCGTTCGCACCGGCTTCTACGACCTCGACCGCATGACCGCGGGGCTGCAGAAGGGCGACCTCATCGTGCTGGCCGCACGGCCGTCGATGGGCAAGACGGCGTTCGCGCTGAACATCGCCGAGCACGTGGCGGTGAACGAGGGCCTGCCGGTCGTGGTGTTCTCGATGGAGATGGGCGCCGCGCAGCTCGCGCTGCGACTCGTCGGATCGCTCGGCCGCATCGACCAGCAGCACCTGCGCACCGGCGCGCTGCGCGACGACGAGTGGGCGCGCCTGCCCGACGCCGTCGACCGGCTCGGCAAGGCGAGCCTGTACATCGACGAAAGTCCTGGCCTGTCTCCGGGCGAGGTGCGGGCGCGCTCGCGGCGCATGGCCCGGCAGTTCGGCGGCACCCTGGGGCTGATCGTGGTCGACTACCTGCAGCTGATGAGCGGCTCGGGCGGCAGCGACGAGAACCGCGCCACCGAGCTCGGCGAGATCTCGCGCGGGCTGAAGGCGCTGGCCAAAGAGCTGCAGTGTCCGGTCATCGCGCTGTCGCAGCTCAACCGCAGCGTCGAGACGCGCAACGACAAGCGCCCGATGATGAGCGACCTGCGCGAGTCCGGCGCGATCGAGCAGGACGCCGACGTCATCATGTTCATCTACCGCGACGAGTACTACAACAAGGACTCCAAGGAGCCCGGCGTCGCCGAGATCATCATCGGCAAGCAGCGCAACGGCCCGGTCGGCACGATCAGGCTCACGTTCCTGAAGCCGCTGACGCGCTTCGACAACCTGGCACCCGACGCGAGCGATCCCTACTGACCCTCCGGCCGGGCGGGCCGGCTTGCATCGCGGCCGGTACTGTATATATTCACAGTATGAGCCGCGATCCTTCCGGCGCCGCTGCGGCGCCTTCGTCGTCCGCCGCCCAGGCGCGGCCGGAACCGCCCGCCACCCTGATGTTCGCGCCGAGCAAGGGCCGCGGCACCGTGTGGGCCATCGAGCACCGCTTCACGTCCGACGCCCGCGAGGGCTTCGACGACGGCTGGGGCACGCTCGAGCAGGCCGCGCGCGAGGAGCGGCTGCCGCCGCAGACGCAGGTGCTCGAGGAGCGCGTCAAGTCCATCCTCACCAGCAACCAGTCGCCCGACATCTCGTTCGACCTGTCGATCAACCCGTATCGCGGCTGCGAGCACGGCTGCATCTACTGCTTCGCGCGGCCGACGCACGGCTACCTCAACCTGTCGCCCGGGCTCGACTTCGAGACGCGCATCGTCGCCAAGGTGAACGCGGCCGAGCGGCTGCGCGAGGCGTTCGCGCAGCGCGCCT
>CAZFET010000148.1:2209-6623 GCA_964517545.1 uncultured Burkholderiaceae bacterium | reverse complement strand
CGCCTACGAGCCGCAGCACCTGAACATCGGCTCGGCGACCGACGCCTACCAGCCCATCGAGCGCAAGCTCGGCATCACGCGGCGCATCCTCGAGGTGCTTCACGAGTGCCGGCATCCGTTCTCGCTGGTCACCAAGTCGTCGGGGGTCGAGCGCGACCTCGACCTCATCGCGCCGATGGCGCGCGAGCGGCTGGCGGCGGTGTACGTCTCGGTGACCTCGCTCGACCCTGCGCTCGCGCGCATCCTCGAGCCGCGCGCGGCGGCGCCGCATCGCCGCCTGCGCACGATCGAGACGCTCGCGAAGGCCGGCGTGCCGGTCGGCGTGAGCGTCTCGCCGGTCATCCCGTTCATCAACGAACCCGAGCTCGAGCGCGTTCTCGAAGCCGCGCGCGACGCCGGCGCCACGTCGGCCTTCGCCATCGTGCTGCGGCTGCCGTGGGAGGTGAGCCCGCTGTTCCGCCAATGGCTCGGTCAGCACTTTCCCGAGCGCGCCTCGCGCGTGATGGCGCGCATCCACGACATGCGCGGCGGGCGCGACAAGGACCCCGCCTTCGGCACGCGCATGACCGGTCAGGGCGTGTGGGCGCAGTTGCTCGCGCAGCGCCTGAAGAAGGCCTGCACGCGGCTCGGGCTGAACCGCGAGCGCGTGGAACTCGACCTCACGCAGTTCCGGCGTCCGCACAGGGGCGCGGCGGCGCCTTCCGCGCCCGGGCAGGCGAGCCTGTTCTATTGAGCGTTCCAGAGTCGACGGCACCTCGATCACCGTTCGGGTTGGGCCGCTCGAAGCCCTCGCGACGACGGTGATGGGGCTTCGACTGGCTCAGCCCGATCGGACGGTGTTGCCGCTGCGCACCGTGGAAAGCACAACGAGGGGGTCCGGTGTCGCGGTCAGAACTCGTCGTCGGTCAGCTGCTCGCCGATGCGATAGGCCTCGCTGAACTCGGCCAGCCCGTGCGAGCCGCCGTTGACCAGCCGCCGGGCATGCCGCAGGTCACCCTCCAGCAGTGCCTCCTTGATCGCCCGCTCGCGATCGGCGAGGAACAGCGCGAGCAGCTGGGCGGCGATGGCCGGGTCGTTCGCCAGCTCGGGCCGGCGCACCAGCGGCTGACCGATGCGCTTGCCGTAGCGCGTGTAGTTGTCGCGCCCGGTGAGCTGGATGTAGCCGCGTCCCTTGAACTTCGCGCCGTCGGGCCGTCCGCGGTTGCCGAGGTCGGCGCGCTGGTCGTACAGGTCGAACGCATGCCCTCGCGGCGACGTGTTCCAGCGCGAGAGGTACTCGTCGATCGGCTCGAAGCGGCCCGTCTCGGCGCGGATGGTCGCCAGCGACATCAGCAGCATCGGGCGGTCCACGAGATCGGCCGCCTTCATCGCGTCGAGCACGATCGGCAGGTGCGTGCGGATGTTGGCGAGCGGCGCCGCGCGGCCGAACATGTGCGCCGCCACCTGCACCGTGAAGCGGTCGATCGCCGAGGGCAGCCGGTTGCTGCGCACGAGCCCGAGCGCGTGCTGCGTGCGCGGCCCCGCGATGCCGTCGACCAGCAGCCCGGCGCTGGCCTGGAAGGCCATCACGGCCGCCTCGGTGCCCACGCCGAAGTCGCCATCCACGAGCCCCGGGTCGAAGCCCGCCTTCTTGAGCGCCACCTGCAGGCGACGCACGGCCGGGCCGCTGTCGCCGATCTCGAGCATCGCCATCGCACACCTCATGTCGCGGGGATCGATGCACCGCTTGTAGCGCAGACCGCGCCGGCGCGCGATCCCTATCGGGCATTCCAGGACCGACGACACCTCGATCGCCGTTCGCCCTGAGCTCGTCGAAGGGTGGATTGCGAAGCGGGGTGGGGCTTCGACAAGCTCGGCCCGAACGGGCGGTGTTGCTCAGCCCGAACGGACGATGTTGCGGTCGCGCACTGCGGAAAGCTCAATGGGCCGGGCTGGCGGGGGCGCCTTCGCGCCATCGGCGCAGTGCGTGCCACGACGCGGCGCTCAGCACGAAGCAGATCCAGCCGGTCCACAACGTGTGGCTCGCGTAGTGGGCGCCGCGTGCCATCTGCGCCCAGCCGTAGGCCGTGCCGAGCAGCAGCACCGCAGCGAGCCACGCGCGCGCGGCTCGCGGTGCGCGCTCGCGCAGCGCGAACCAGCCGGCGAAGAATCCGAACGCGGCGGCGGCGTGGCCCGAAGGGAAGCATCCGCCCGGTCCGCCGTCGCGCACGCCGAGCGCCCAGTGCGACACGTGCCGCGCCGCGCCGCCGAACTCGGCCAGCGACCACGGGCAGCTGGTGAGGCTCCACTGCTTGATCGACGGCGCGATCAGCAGGCAGGCGAGGGTCGTGCCGAACCACCACCAGCGTTCACGGTTCGACAGCGCGCGGGCCGGCGGCAGCGGGCGCCACAGGTTCCACAGCAGCGCAGCGAACACGGCCCAGCCGAGCGCGCGGCCGCCCTCGTGAAGCACGCCGTGCGTGAGCCAGTGATCGCGCCACGCGAAGCCCGACGCGTCGCCGTACGCGCGGACGAGCGCGAGGTCGAGGCCGCTCGCGTCCCACGCCAGCAGCGCGAGCAGCGCCGCGACGCACACGGTGAGGTCGCGCTGCGCGCGGCTCGGGATCGGCGGTGGCCGTGAGGCCGGTGTCAGGCTCATCGCGGACAATTCTCGCCTCGCGCCCGGGGCGCGCTCTCCAGCGGCCTTGTCCGAGCCGGGCCCGGCCGCATCTGCCGTCGATGATCGATCGTCTGTTGCCCGGCCGCCTGCGCATCCTGTGGGTGCTGCTGGTTGCCTTCGTCGCGTTCAACTTCGCGGTGCGCGTGGGCCTGGCCCTCTACAACGCCGAGGTCGGCCCGCTCGTGCCGTGGCGGCTGCTGCCGGCGCTCGCGATCGGTCTGGCGTTCGACGTCGGCGTGGCCACGTTCTTCCTCGCGCCGATCGGGCTGCTGCTGGTCGCCTGGCCCAGCGGAGACGGCTGTGCCTTGCGCGCCGTCGTGCTCGCGCTGCTGCTGCCGCTGTCGGCCCTCATGGTGTTCGTCGGCGCGGCCGAGTTCACGTTCTGGAACGAGTTCGCGTCGCGCTTCAACTTCATCGCGGTCGACTACCTGATCTACACGAACGAGGTGATCGGCAACATCCGCGAGTCGTACGACCTGCCGCTGCTGCTGGCCGGTGTCGGGTTCGCCGCGCTGCTGGTATGGCTGCACGTCGCGCGGCGTGCGCGGCCGTTCTGGAGCGGCCACCTCGGCGTCGCGCGCCGGGTCGCGACCGGCGCCGTGCTGCTGCTGCTGCCCGCGGCCGCGCTGCTCGCACTGGACGAGCGCTACAAGGAGTTCTCCTCCGATGCGCAGGCGAACGAGCTGGCCGGCAACGGCTACTTCGACTTCTGGCACGCGTTCTGGTCCAACGAGATCGACTACGACCGCTTCTACCGCGTGCTGCCGCGCCAGCGCGCGGTGGCCGAGCTGGCGCAGGAGATCGCCGCGCACCGCGTGCCGGTCACGCTGTCGCAGAAGCCGTTCGACCGGCCGATCGTGGCCGACGGGCCCGAGAAGCGGCTGAACGTGGTGATGGTCTCCGTCGAGAGCTTCAGCGCCGAGTTCATGGCCGCGTTCGGCAATCGCCAGGGACTCACGCCGAACGTGGACCGCCTCGCGCGCGAGGGGCTGCTGTTCACGCATGTCTACGCGACCGGCACGCGCACGGTCCGCGGCCTCGAGGCGCTGACCCTGTCGGTGCCGCCCACGCCGGGCCACTCGATCGTCAAGCGGCCCCACAACGACCGGCTGTTCACGGTGGGCGAGGTGTTCAAGGAGAAGGGCTACGAGCCGATCTACCTGTACGGCGGCTACGGCTACTTCGACAACATGAACGCCTTCTTCGCGGGCAACGGCTACACGGTCGTCGACCGCACCGCGCTGCGACCCGAGGAGATCCACTTCGAGAACGTGTGGGGCGTCGCCGACGAGGACCTGTTCACGCTCGCGCTGCGCGAGCTCGACGCGCGCCACGCGTCGCGCACCCCGTTCTTCGCGCACGTGATGACCACGTCGAACCACCGGCCCTTCACCTATCCCGAAGGCCGCATCGACATCCCGAGCAAGTCCGGGCGCGAGGGCGGCGTGAAGTACACCGACTGGGCCCTCGGCCGCTTCATCGACGAGGCGCGACGGCGCCCGTGGTTCGACGACACCGTGTTCGTGATCGTCGCCGACCACACGCACAAGGGCCGCGGCCGGCAGGAGCTGCCGATCGAGAACTACCACATCCCGCTGATCGTGTACGCGCCGAAGCACGTGAAGCCGGCGGTCGTGGACACCGTGGCCTCGCAGATCGACGTCGCGCCCACCCTGCTCGGGCTGCTCGACTTCAGCTACCGCTCGCGCTTCTTCGGCCACGACATCCTGCGCGACGGCCCAAGGCACCCGCGCC
>CAZFET010000148.1:0-2199 GCA_964517545.1 uncultured Burkholderiaceae bacterium | reverse complement strand
GCGGTGGATGCGCTGGCGGCGCTGCTGCTCGTCGTGGGCTACTACGAGTCGGGCCGCGTGGTCGAACTCAAGCCGAACGCCCGCGTGCGCGTGGTCGACGCGGCGACCGGCAAGGACGCGCCGGCCGACGAGCTGTCGGCGCACCTCGTCGACGAGGCGGTCAGCTACTACCAGCTCGCCAGCGAGGCCTACCGGCGCGGTGACCTGAAGCTCTCGGCGCACTGAGCCCGCGGGGCCGCGCCGCGTCGGGCGGGCTCGCCCGGGTCGCCTCGGGCGGGACGGCCCGGGCGCCTCAGACGCGCTCGCCGGGTCTGGTCAGCGGGATCTGCGTGCCGTAGCTGAGGTAGCGCTTCTTCAGCGTGTCGATGCGGTCGTGCAGCGCCTGCGCGTCTGCGATCGCCGCCTGGTGGCGCGCCAGGGTGTGGCCCGCCAGCTCGATCAGCTTGCCGTTGAGCGTCTGTTCGGCGCCGGCCAGCAGGTCGGTGATGGCCTGTGCAGGCCGGCCCGAGATCGTGTGCGACAGCGCCGCCTCGGCCATCGCGCCGATGCGCGCATGGCATTGCCGCAGCACGCCGACGATGGCGCCGACGTCGCCCGCGGCCTGCACCAGCAGCTCGTTCGCCGTCTTCGACACCGAGAAGCGCAGCGCGAGGCGTTCGATGTGGTACGGCAGGTCCTCGAGGTGGACCTCGGTGCGCTCGAGCCGGCTGAGCAACATGACGAGATTGCAGGCCGCCTCGAAGTCGAACTGCGGAACGTGCAGCGCGCCGAACATCGCCCTCACGCGCAGGATTGCCTCCGGCGCGGCGCGCGTGGCCAGCAGGTGCAAGGTGTCGACCACGTCGACGAAGCGCTGCAGCCGCGCGCTCCCGGGCGCCTCGCGCGCGACGCGCGCCATGGTCGTGCGCGTGAGCGCGAGCTGCCGCGCATCGCGGCGGTCGAACTGCAGCGCCGCCAGCAGCACCAGACCCTGCAGGTCGTAGGTGCGCGAGCTCAGGCCGATCTCGGTGGCGCGCTGCAGCGCCTGCGCGGCGCGTGCGGGGTCGCCGCAGTAGAACGACAGCACGCCGAACTTCTGCAGCCGCGCCACGTTGCCGGGGGTCAGCGCGCAGGCGCGTTCGAGCGCCGACAGCGCCGCCTCGCTGTCGCCCTGGTCCAGCAGCACGCGGCCCATCACGTCGTAGGCGTCCACGTAGCCGGGCTGGTCGGCCAGCAGGCTCTCCAGGGTGCGGCGCGCGCTGGCGAGGCTGCCCGAGCGGTACTGCGAGCGGGCGATGCCCATGCGTGCCCAGGGCAGGGCGCGCGTGGCGAGCACGGCCTCGAGCATCTCGATGGCCGCGTGCGCCTGGCCGAGGTTGAGGTAGAGCTCGGCGCCGATGCGCGCGGCGTGGATCCACTGTGGCCCGCGCACCTCGAACACGCTGCGGCACAGCTCGGCCGCGGACTCGTAGTCGCGCTGCTCGACCTTGTCGAGGATCGGCTTGAGCTGCCGCTTGCGCGCTCGCGCGTCGGCCAGGCGCTGGCGCAGCGCGTCCTCGGTGTGCGGCTTGATGAGGTAGGCGTCGAGGGCCGCCTCGGCCGCGTCGGCGACGCGCGAGTACGCCGCCTCGCCCGAGATCATGATCACCACCGTCGACAGCGACAGGCTGTGCGACAGCCGCAACTCGTCGATGAGGTCCTGCCCCGTCATCGGCTCGCCGGGGAACTCGTGCTCG
Organism: uncultured Burkholderiaceae bacterium; assembly: GCA_964517545.1. Taxonomy (GTDB): domain Bacteria; phylum Pseudomonadota; class Gammaproteobacteria; order Burkholderiales; family Burkholderiaceae_C; genus CAZFET01. Next base: position 484 of record CAZFET010000148.1, on the reverse strand, counting down.
CACAGGACGATGTGGAAGTGGCGCGACGCGAGCACCCGGCGCGCGTCGGCGACGTGCGCGCACTGCTCGACGCGGCCCACGCCGCCGTCGCGCAGCATCGCCACGAGCGTGGCGCGCGAACCCGGGCTGGGGTCGACCACCAGCGCCCGCGCGTACTGAATGTCGGCGTCAAGAGGCCTCACGGCGCGCCCTTTCGGCCGACGCCGGCGCCCTGGCGGCGCACGGCACACCGGCCGTGCGCGTCGCGCGCCGGCGCCTGCCGGCCCGAACTGCAAATCTAGTACGCCGGCCGTGGCTGCGAAAGGTTCAGATGCTGCACGGCGCGCGGCCGCGCGTCACTTGAACAGGTCGCGCACCCGGTCGGTCCAGGTCTTGGCGTTGGGCGAGTGGCGCTCGCCGCCCTTGCGGAACGACTCGTCGAGTTCCTTCAGCAGTTTGCGCTGGTGCTCGGTGAGCTTGACCGGGGTCTCCACCACCACGTGGC
>CAZFET010000147.1:0-8836 GCA_964517545.1 uncultured Burkholderiaceae bacterium | reverse complement strand
CAGGACAAGGTCGCCATCGAGCTGAGCGAATCCACGCTCGGCGCCACCTGGGACCGCGGCAACGTGCTGTGGGCCAACCAGCTGCTCGGCCCGGGCCAGAGCATGACCTCGGCCAATGGTCGCTTCCAGGCCAAGATGCAGGAAGACGGCAACTTCGTCGTGTTCGACAAGCAGGTCGCGGCCGGCGAGCAGCCCAAGCCCGTGTGGCAGAGCAACACCGGTGGCTTCAACGCCAGCGTGCTTACGCTCGGCGGCGACGGCGTGCTCGCCACCTACCGGCCGTCGCCCGAGCAAGGCAAGTTCTTCGCCGCCTGGAGCGGCGGGGCGCCGCCGACACCGCCCAAGCCCGCTGCGCCGATCGCGTTGCCCGGCCTGTCGGCCGAAGAGTCCGCGCGCAGCCGCGGACTCGGCGGGCGCGGCGCGCCGCAGGGCGCGCTGCCCGGCGGCGCTGCGAGCGGCGCGCCGGGCAGCGCCAACGCCAACGGCCGCGTGTGGGTGATGGTCAGCGGGCCGAACGCCGGTGCCGTGGTCTCCAACCTGCCGCCGCCGGACACCAAGCTCGCCGACGGCGCCGTGCAGAAGGTCTCGCGCTTCGAAGGTCTCGGTCGCGCAGGCCTGCGCGAGACGCAGTACGAGGTCAAGGTCGCGCCGGCGCCGGCGCCGCCGCCGCCACCGCCCGCGGGCTTCTTCATGACCTTGCAGGATGACGGCCAGCTCGTCGTCAGCCGCGGCGCCGGCCCGGCGGACAACGGCGGGGCGGTCTGAAGCAGTGCCAGCTCGAAGGGGCATATCGTGCTGCCCGCGTTCGACGGCAAGCTGCAGAAGATCAACCAGCGCGGCCTGTTCGACCGTCCGAGCCAGCGCGTCGAGATGGAGGTCAAGGACTTCGACGGCGACGGCCGCGCCGACCTGCGCTGGAAGGGCAACGTGCGGCTGAACGACGGCAGCGGCCGCTTCGGCCCCGAGATGCCGCTGGCCCAGGCCGAAGCCGCCGCGGCCAAGCGCGCGCAGGAGCGTGCGACCGCAGCCCCCGCACCTGGCACGGCCCCTGCCGCCACGCCGGCCGCTTCCCTCGGCGTCGCCACCGCGCAGCCCGGCCCGGCCGCGCCGCGCGAGGACGTCGTGGCCACGCCCTACGTCAATCCGACCCTGACGGCCGGCCGCACCGACGCGCCGCGGGCACCGCCAGCCGCGCCCGCAGCCGTCAACGTCTCGACCACCACCGCCCCGCCGGGCCTGCTGCAAGGGTCGGCCCAAGCGGTACCCGCGGGCGCAGCCGGCGGCGACGCGTTCGCCGACGCCAGCACCTTCGGCGTGAGCAAGGTGCCGGCTGCCGTGAGCAACACACCCGCGCCGGTGCAGTGGTCCCTGAACAACCAAGCGCAGATTCGACCGCTCGGCGCGCTGGACGCTGCCGCGGTCGACCGCACCGATACCCGCCTGAACAAGGCCGTCACCGGCGGCCAGATCGGCATCGCCAAGGCGCCGCGCCTCGGTGCCGCCGACGGCAGCGGCGGACTCGTGTGGCGGCCGTCGTCGTCGGTGCGCCTGAAGACATCGGGCGGCGATATCCGGCCGTCGTTCGACGTGAGCAATGCCAGCTATGCCGGCGGCACCGTCGGTCTTTCGAACAACGCCAACTACATCCTGCGTGGCGATCCGTATGGACCCGTGCTGTCGCTGGACCAGCGCACCAGCAGGCGCATCAAAGAGCCGAACCTGAGCACCGTCAAGGACACGCCGACCCAGTTCAAAGGGCTGTACGACAGGGGCACGGACACCAACACATGGCTCAAGCTGCGGCCCTTCAAGCCGCAGCAACAAGGCGCCGGCCGCGTCGAGGAGCTGCGTGTACCGTTGCCACCGAACCCGGAGCAGCTGCGCAGCGACGCAGGCGCGGGCACCGTGCGCGGCAGCACCTTGCCGGTGGCGGCCGTCGATCCGCGCAACCAGTCGCTGGCAAATCTGCGCGGCGTGTACGACCAGACGCAAGGCGTGGTCAGCGACGCCGGTTCGAACTTGCCGGGTGCCACCACGGGTGATCCGTTGGCCGGTCTGTTTGATGGCAAGACAGTGACGTTGCCGAATGGTCGAGTCGTAGGCGGCAGCACGATTGGCAACCCACAAGGGCCGGTCAAAGACTTCAGGTTTGGCGCGGAGCGGCCAACCGACATTCCCACGGCTCCTCGCGGAGGCAATTACGGCCAGCCGCGCAGCCAGTTCGAGCCCGACCCTTCCGCCGACCAATGGGGCGGTGCCAACAACGACGTGACGCCAGCAGACCTTGGCTATCCGGCGTCGCCGCCGCTGCCGCCCGACGTGCAGAAGCTCTCGAGCGGGCAGTTCAGGGAACTGAGCGTACCGGGCAACGGCAAGACGCAGATCGTCGACACCTTTCTCGGACGCACGGTGTTCCTGCCCAACGGCAACAAGAGGACGTATGCGCCTGGGACTTCGTACGCTTCCATCAAGCGCGACCTGGCACCTGCCGTGGCCAAGCTCACCGTCGACGGCAAGACCTTCCCGGTCAAGCACGTCGACAAGCTGTGGAGCGCCGAAGTCAACGGCAAGACAGTGTTCGGCGCAAGCGCCGAGCAACTGCACCAACGCATCAACGAGCGGAAGAACCAGCCGCAACTGGGCAAGGTTTCGTTCAGCTTCGACACTCCATCGAGCACCACCGCCGCACGCTCCTCCTTCTCACCCGGCCCGGGCAGCAGCAGCGTCTTCGACCGCAACAGCAACCTGTTCCAGCCGACCGACAAGCCTTCGGCCCCGTCGATCGACTCAGGCGGCGGCAAAGTCGATTCGCAGTTCCTGTTCGGCAACGGGATGCCCAAGGCCGAGCCGATCCCCTCGCCCTTCACCTACGCACGGTCCGGCGGCTTGTTCAACAGTCCGGTGCCCGTGCTGACGCCCGCGGCCGGCGGCAACGCGCCGAACGAGTCGTGGGGCGAGCAGTTCAGAAAGACGGTCGACTTCTACGCGAAGCCCGTGCAGGACGGCGCCGGCACGCTCGCCAACTGGTTCAACCCCAAGGAGGCGCGCCAGCAACGTGCACTGATCGACCAGAGGCAGCACGCCGATCTGCTCGACAAGCCGAACACGGTGGCGCAGATGCAGAACGCCGTCGTCGAGGCGTATCGCGCCGGCAAGATCGGACCGAACGAGTACCGATCCCGGCTGACGACGCTGAGCAACGTGCACGCGGCGGCACTCGCGAACGTGCCGCCCGACAAGCTGGGCCCGCCCGCACCCACGTTCGTGGAGAGCATGGCCACCACGCTCGGCGGGGGTGACCCGCTGCGCACGGCGCTGGCCCGCGACAGCCTGATCAGGCTCGGCTTCGATCCGAACAAGCGCCCCGACCAGGCCGGCGTTCCACGCGTCGAGGCGCCAGTGAATCAGGACGGGCCGTCCAGGCTGGAGCGATCCACCAGCGTGCAGATTCCGCTCGGGACTGCAGGTCAGCCGAAGCCGTGGGGCGAGGTGGTCCGCTCTGGCGGCGCCATGGGCTTCGAGCCGACGGCACGTGGTGCCGAGCAGGCCTTCAGCGTGGCGCGGGCCTACGCCGGCGACACGGGAGTCATCCCGCCTGCGCCCGAGAGCGCGCCGCAGGAGTTCAAGGCTCGGTTCAACCAGCTGCGCAACGAACATGCTTTAGCGGCGCTTGCCAATGCGGCCCAGAACCTCGCCGACGGAGCCGTGGCGCTTCGCGGTGGCGGCGCACGTCCCCCTTCGATGGACGAACGAGTCGCCGACCTGCAGAACCAGCGCCTACCGGTGTTGATGCCGCGCGGGTCGGCCGATCCAGGCACCGTTCAATTGCGCACCGGCCCGGATGGCGTCTTGCTCCCCGACTTCGGAGCGCGCGAGACTGGCGTCTATCCCACGGGAAGCCGGTATCAGAAGGGACAGCCGCTCGCGCGGACCTCGGGCAGCCAGAGTGCTGGCGGCGAAACCCCACCGTTCAACTCGCCGCCAGATGCGACGAGCTACCGCACTCCCGACTTCACGATCCGCCGCGTGCCGACCGACGCGGCGGGTCCGCAGCGCGGGCGCGATGCGCCGACCCCCTCTGACCAGCTCTTCGGTGCCGGTGGCCTGTCCGGCAGCAACACCGGCATGAACCTGGGCGGCACGCCGCCGGGTGACGGCGCCCGTCGTTCCGTTCCCGACCGTCCCGTGCCGCCCCGCCCGATCGACCGGGCCGCCGGCGGCGTGGCGCGCGCGCTCGGCCAGAACATCAACCCGACGCTGCGCGATCTGGGCCGGCAGCTCGGCGACGGCTCGCTGCGCATGGACCGCTTCGATGCGGGTACCGACGCGCAGACGCTGCAGCAGCAGGTGACGCAGGCGCTGCGAGGTGCAGGCGTGCAGCGCAGCGAGCCGGGCGCGGAGCCGGTGGTCGCGCTGGCGCGCGAACTCGACGTCGATGCGGTGCAGCTGGCGCGGCAACTGGCCACGCGCGCCGTGCAGGACCAGACCGCGGTGCGCGGCACCAACTCGCGCAACCCGCTGGCCGTGGACGGGCAGCGCAGCCCGCAGTCGCTGCAGCAAGGCACCGAGGTATTGACGCAGTTGCTCGCGCAGGCCACGCCGGTGCCGGCGCGCACGATGACCGTCGAGGCCGATCTCGCCTATGAGATCAATGTGCCCGAGGGCGTCGCGCAGACCGAGGTCAAGACCGACCTGGACGGCGTGTTCGCGGTCTCCTACGGCAGCAAGGGCCTGCAGGTGCCGGTGATCCAGCGCGACGGCAGCACCGCCAACGTGTACCTGCCGCTGGGCGATCAGGCGCTGCCGGGCAAGCCCACGCGGCTGTACGTGCTGGACAACGCCGAGCTGGCGGTGGTGGAGGTCGAGGTGCGCAGCGACAACCAGCAGCGCACCGAGGGCTTCGCGGTGCCCATCACGCCGGAGCAGAAGGCGCTGATGCAGAGCGGCATCATCAGCGGCGTGCAGTACGCCGCAGGGCTGTCGGCACGGCTGTTCCCGCCGGAGTCGATCGAGTTCCTGCGTGAGGTCTCCGATCGCAACGTCTACAGCGGTGGCGGCGAGCTGCCGGGACGGGTGCGCCTGCCGCGCGTGGAGCCCAACACCTTCGGCACGATGGGCAAGGTGGCCTTCCAGGTGCCCGCCGAGCTGGTGACCTCGGTGGCACGCAGCCTGCCGCTGCGCGACGTGCAGTACGACCCGGCCAACCCGGGGCAGACCCGTCCGGGCCTGTTCTCGCTGCCGGGCATCACGGTCTACAGCGGCGGCTCGGCCAAGACCGTGCAGGGCATCTCCGAGCCCTTCGGGCTGAGCGCGCCGCAGCAGCAGGCCATGCAGGCCGTGGCCGACCGCATCCCCGGCATCGTCGAGAGCCTGTCGAACAAGTACCGCCTGTCCGACGAGGCGCGCGAGGCCTGGATGTCGGCGATCTTCGCCAACCCCGACATCCCCTCGGTCATCATCCCCGGACAGGTGGTCAGCGAGTTCGGCAACCGCAGCGAGCCCGGGCAGATGCTGCGCGACCTGCAGGCCGACATCGAGCGCGAGCTGGTGACCCTGGTCGAGCGCTACGGCATGGACGAGTTCGTGCAGCTGCACCACACGCCCACCGGCCGCAGCGCCACCAGCAACGACGCGGTGGCCTTTGCGCCGACGCCCGAGGAGACGGATCGCGCCATCGCCCAGGCGCGCGCCAGCGGCCGGGAGTACAAGCCGCCCGAAGTCACCAGCGAATGGCAGTTCGCGGTGCACAGTCAGAAGGGCATGGCCGTGCTCGACGGCGTGATCGCCAAGCTCGATGAGCAGCACGGCTTCGACTTGAAGGCCGCGCTCGAGCAGGCCGGCTACTCGTACGGCGACATCCGAACCCTGCGCATGGAGGCGTTCCTCGGCTTCCTGCGCGACACGGTGCGTCCGGTGATCGAGGCGCGCGGCATCGACCTCGGCCAGGTGATCGTGCCGGTGGACACGTATGCCGAGAACGGCGGCCGCCTCAGCGGCAGCGACCGCAGCATGATCGCCGCGGCCGCCGCCTTGTACGGCGCGCAGAACACGCGCGTGGTGCAGGTCGACACCTTCGGCGGCCAGCCGCCGGCCGAGGAAGGCCGCAACCCGCGCTTCACTTTGGGCGTCGACGAACGCGGCCAGCTGAGCGTGACCCAGCCCGCGGTGGATCCCGATGGGCCCAACGCCGATCTGGCCCCCACCTTGTACGTCACGCGTCCGGTCGAGCTCGGCCGGATGATGCGCGACGCCTACCGCGCGCAGCTGCCGCTCGGCCCGGGCGAGATCGACGCCATCCGCAATCGGCCCGACGGCGGCCCCGACGCGCCCGGCCGTTCTGCCGGGTCGCCACCGGGCACGCCGCCAGTGGCCATGCCATCGGTGACGAACGATGGGCCGGAAGGCATCGCCAACGAATCGCGACGCGTGGAGCTGAAGATCCCCGGCGACGATCCGTCGCGAAGCGCCACGCTGGCGCTGGACGATCAGCGACCGGGCCGTGCGACCGTGACGATCCCCGACGACGTGCGCGGCGAGTCCGCGGCGGCCCTGATCCGGCAGGCGCTGCGGCTGGCGGACCGTCGAGGCCAGACCTGGGCGGTCGTCAACGGCACGGATCTGAACCTGCGATCGGCCGCCGTCCGCACGGAGGCGGGCCTGCCGCCGCTGAACGATCAGCGGCGAGTCGAAGTGGACATCCCGGGCGACGTGGAGTCCCGCGCCGTCACCCTGACGCTCAACGACACACGGCCCGGCCGGGCCTCCGTGACCCTGCCCGCCGACCTGACGCTTCGGTCGCGCGCGCAGTTCATGCCCGAGCTCTTCCGCCAGGCCGACCGCCAGGGTCAGCACTCGTTGATCATCGACGGCACCGTCCACAGCCTCGAGTCCGCGAAGACGCGCATGTCGATGGGCCTGCCGCTGACGAGGGGACGGTTCCAGGTGCTCGAGTCCACGCCGGGATCGGGTCAGTACAACACCCGCTCGATCCTGCGCGCGGTCGAGACCGAACGCGGCGCGCCCCTGACGCCGTTCGAACGCGAAGCGCTGCGCGCCCGGATGGAGAACGGCTACACGTTCTCGTTCAACGAGCAGGGCTGGCTGCCGACCGCCACCGTCACCTTGTCGCCGGGAGCCGGTCCGCTCGACGACGCGGGCCTCACGATCGAGCACGGAACGTACCCCGCGCACGTGGCACAACTCCTGGACCGGGCCATGGAACAGGCGCGGTCGCAGGGGATGGGTCGCGTGCGGATGCCCGATGCGAGCGTCGCCGACCCGGCGCGGTGGACGCCGCTGGCCGCCCGTCTGCCGGTGACCGTGCAGGGCCCGCCGGAGCCACCGCGCAAGGCTTCCGACTTCGCGACCGACTTCGAGCGCGCGTACAACGCGGCGCAGGCGCGCGATGAGGCTGGCCTGCCGCCGCCGAACGTCTTCGACTCCGACTCGGACCCTGAAGGCATCCGCTCCGGCACCGCCGGCGAGGCCACTCCGCCCGCGGCGCTGCGCGCGCGCCTCGACGACAGCCTGCGCACGCTCGAGCCGCAGCAACGCGAGGCGTACGACGCACTGGTCGTGCGGGGCGACGATCGCGACAGCCTGATGAACGACCTCGGCATCGACCGCGCGCAACTCGACGCCATCGAGGCCGGCATGCTGCGCAAGCTGGGAGTCGATTCGCTGCGCGAGGTGATCGACCAGGCGATCGATGCGCAAGACGACGTGGACTTCCGGCCGGAACCATCGGCCACGACCTTGTCGGCCAACGACGTGATGGCCGAGCTCAGGAACATCGAACGCTTGACGCCGCGCCAGCGCGAGGTCCTGGCGGCCTGGATCGACAGCGGCACCGACCTGGGCGGCGCGACCGAGCGGCTCGGCGGAATGGGCAAGCGCAACATCACGAGCGTGCTGTCGCAGATCGCGCAACGCCTCGACGACGGCAACGTCCGCGATCTGCGCCAGCGCATCAAGTCCCTGCAAGGCGACATCCTGACCGCGCCGCGCGAGAACATGAATCCGGCGCTGCTCGACACCTTCCGCCGAGTGCAGACGGTCCCCGAAGTGTCGGCAAGCCGCCTCTCGCCGAACGAACTGGAGACGCTCGCCGCGTTCATCGAAGCAGGCGGCCGTCGGTCGCAGGCGGCAGCGCTGCGCGGGCTGCAGCCGACCAGCTACGACAGGACGTTGTACCGGATGATGTCCAAGCTGGGCATCCAGGGTCCCGACGCCATCGGCCAGCTGAACGAGTTCGCCCGTTCGCGGCGGCTGCTCTCGATGCCGGGTTCCGACCTGGATTCGCCGGCCCGTCGCCCGCTGAAGCAGCCGACGGTCGAGCTGCCGACCGAGATGCGGCAGGCGTTCGAGCGATTCCGCGACGACCCGCGCATCGTCGACGGCGCACTGTCGGCTCGCGAGATCACGGTGCTGGCGGCCTGGAGCCGCGCCGACGGCGATCGGCAGCAGGCCGCCAGTGTGCTCGGCATGACGCCGGGCCTCGTCGCCAGCCACCTGTCGCACGTCACGCGCCGACTGGGACTCGAAGGCGACGACTCGCTGCACGCCTTGCGCCAGCTCGCGCATGAAGTCGATGGCATGCCGCCGGCGCCGTACCGCTCGCAGCGCGACCTGTCGGAGCCGGCACGGCCCGTCTTCGCCGCGTTGCGTCAACGCGCCGAGGTGCAGCAACGCGGCCTGGGCGCACAGGAACTGCACGCGCTGTCCGAAGCCGCGGCGCGAGGCTTCGACGTCGATGACACGGCAGCGGCATTGCGCCTGGACGGCAACGCCACCCGCCAGCTGGTGAACCGCGCTGCCAGGCTGCTCGGCTTCGACG
>CAZFET010000146.1:3100-8920 GCA_964517545.1 uncultured Burkholderiaceae bacterium | reverse complement strand
GCACGGCGCAAGGCCGGCGAGCTGATCGACGCGCTCGCGCCGCTGGCCGAGGCCGGCGTGGCGGTGGTCGGGCTCGAGCCGTCGTGCCTGTTCACCTTGCGCGACGAGGCGCTGGTGATGGGGCTCGGTCCGCGCGCCGAGACCGTGGCGGCGCAGGCGCTGATGTTCGAGGAGTACCTCGCGCGCGAGCTCGACGCCGGGCGTCTTCATCTGCCGCTCGGGCCGCTCGATCCGCCGGGCCGGCGCCTGCTCGTGCACGGCCACTGCCACCAGAAGGCGTTCGGCGCGGTCGGCGCGGTGCTGCGGCTGCTGCAGCGCATTCCCGGCGCGAAGCCCGAGCTGATCGAGAGCTCCTGCTGCGGCATGGCCGGCAGCTTCGGCTACGAGGCCGAGCACCACGACGTGTCGATGCAGATGGCCGAGGCCGCGCTGCTGCCGGCGCTGCGTGCCGCGCCCGATGCGATCGTGGTGGCCGACGGCACGAGCTGCCGCCACCAGATCGCCGACGGCGCGCGCCGCGAGGCGCTGCACGTCGCGCGACTGCTCGCGCGGCTGCTGTAGCGTTGGTCGCCGATGCCCGTGCTCGACACGCCCCGGCTCGCGTTGCGCGAGTTCACGCCCGACGATGCCGCGTTCATCGTCGAGCTGCTCAACGACCCCGGCTGGCTGCGCTTCATCGGCGATCGCGGCGTGCGCAGCGAGGCCGACGCGCGCGCGTGGATCGACGAGCGGCTGGTCGGCAGCTACCGCCGCCACGGCTTCGGGCTGTGGGCGATGCAGCGCCGCGCCGACGGCGCCTTGCTCGGCATGTGCGGCCTCGTGCGGCGCGACGCGCTGCCCGACGCCGACGTCGGCTATGCGCTGATGCCGCACGCGCGCGGCGCCGGCTATGCGCGCGAGGCGGCCGCGGCCTGCCTCGAGCACGCCGCACGCCGGCTCGGCATGACGCGCGTGCTGGCGATCACGCGGCCGGACAACCTGTCCTCGTCGGCGACCCTTCGCGCCATCGGCATGCGCCAGATCGAGCGTCGCGTGCTCGACGGCGACGATCACGAGTCGCTGGTCTTCGAGTGGCGGGCACGCAGCGCGGCCGCGCCGTCGCGCATCGCACGCTGATCGGCGGCGTGGCGGCAGCCGCCGCGCCGGCGGCCGTCGCGGCCGACCACCGATCGCCACTGCAACGAGGGCTCGCCGTCGATCGTGGCGGCGAGGGCAAACCCTTGATTGACATCAAAATATATGAAAAGTAATGTTTGTCCGACACGGAGACCCGCACGCCATGAGGATTGCAGTACTGGGTGGTGGACACGGTTGCTACGCGGCAGCCGCCGACCTGTCGGAGGCCGGGCACGAGGTGCGCCTGTGGCGGCGTGACGCCGCCGCGTTGCAGCCGGTGCTCGAGACCGGACGCATCGTCCTGAAGGACGCCGACGGCGCGCGCGAGGTGCCGATCGCGCGGGCGACGGCCGACATCGGCGACGCGCTGCGCGGCGCCGAGCTGATCGTGGTGCCGTCGCCCGCCGGAGCGCAGGCCGACATCGCGCGCGCGATGGCACCGCACCTCGAGGACGGACAGGTGGTGTTCCTGCCGCCCGGCACCTTCGGCAGCTTCGTGATGTCGCGCCTCGTGCGCGAGTGCGGATCGCGCGCCGCGGTGCGCTGGGCCGAGACCGGCACCTTGCCGTACCTCGCGCGCAAGCACGGCGAGCGCGAGGTCAACGTCACCATCCGCGCGCTGCGCCTGCCCACCGGCGTGTACCCGGCGAAGCACGCCGACGAGGCGCTGGCGGTCATCCGCCAGGCGTACCCGAGCGTGCACGGCTGCGGCAACGCGCTGTCGGGGGCGCTGATGAACGCGGGGCCGGTGATCCATCCGCCGCTGATCGTGATGAACGCCGCGCCGCTGCAGCACTTCGAGCGCTGGGACATCCACGCCGAAGGCACGCAGCCCGCGGTGCGCGCGGTGACCGACCGGCTCGACGCCGAGCGCGTGGCGCTGCGCGAGGCGCTGGGCTGCGGCGCGCCGCACTACCCGCTGGCCGATCACTACACGAGCGACCGCTGGATGTACGGCGACGCTCACAAGCGGCTCGTGAAGTCGGGCGACTGGCGCGAGCACATCGATCTGCACAGCCACCGCTACGTGACCGAGGACACCGAGCTCGGCCTCGCGTTCCTGGCATCGGTCGCGCGCTGGGCGGGTGTCGACGCGCCCGTGGCGCACGGCCTGCTCGCGCTGGCCGGCGGCTGGCTGGGGCGCGACCTGCGGCGCGGGCCGCGCACGCTGGAGGCGCTGGGGCTCGACGCGCTCACGCCGCAGGCGCTGTCGCAGCGCCTGCACGACGGGGACTAGCGGCGTGCCGACGCTGCCGCGCTTCGTCGCCGCGGGCGCGGGCCGCATGGGCCGCGGCATCGCCATCGCCTTCGCCTGGGCCGGGCATCGCGTCGCACTGGCCGACCTGCGCCGGCGCCGTGCCGACGACGCGCGGCGGCTCGAAGCCGACGCGCGGCGCGAGATCGACGCGAGCCTGCAGGTGCTGGCGCGCCTCGGCGCCGTGGCCGACGCGCAGGCCGCCGCCATCGCTCGGCGCATCGAGTGGTTCGACGCCGGATCGGCCCCCGACGCGCTGGCCGCCGCCGAGCTCGTGTTCGAGGGCGTGCCCGAGACGATGGACGCCAAGCGCGATGCCTTCGCGCTGCTGGACCGCCACTGCCGCGACGACGCGGTGCTGACCTCCACCACCAGCAGCATCCTCGTCACGCAGCTCGCGCAGATCGTGCGGCGGCCCGAGCGCTTCCTCAACATGCACTGGCTCAATCCGGCGTACCTGATGCCGGTAGTCGAGCTGAGCACGCATCCCGGCACCGACCCCGGTGTCGTGCAGCGCACCCGCGAGCTGATGGAGTCGATCGGCAAGCTGCCGGTGGTGTGCGGGCCGGCGCCGGGCTACATCGTGCCGCGGCTGCAGGCGCTGATCATGAACGAGGCCGCGCGCATGGTGGAGCAGGGCATCGCGAGCGCCGACGAGATCGACAAGGCGACGCGCTTCGGCCTCGGGCTGCGCTTCGCCGCGCTCGGGGTCGTCGAGTTCATCGACTTCGGCGGCGTCGACATCCTGCATCACGCGAGCCGCGAGATGTCCGGCTCGATCGACGCCGCACGCTATGCGGCGCCGCCCGTGATCGGCCGCCTGGTCGCCGAAGGCCATCTCGGCCTGAAGACCGGCCGCGGGTTCTACGACCATGCCGGCCGCGACGCCGACGCCTACCGGCTCGACGTGCTGGGCCGCACGCTCGCGCTGCTGCGGCACGCCGGCCTGTGGCGTCCGCCGGCCGACACTACGCACCCGTGACCGGCCGCGCGATGGCCCCGCCGATCCGCCGCGCCTTCGCCGACCTGCCGCACGGACAGGTGCACTACGCCGAGTGCGGCGCGCGCGACGCGCCGGCCGTGCTGCTGCTGCACCAGACGCCGCGCAGCTGGGCCGAGTACCGCGGCGTGCTGCCGCTGCTGGGCGAGCGCCTGCGCGCGATCGCGATGGACACCGCCGGCTTCGGCGACTCGGCGCCGCTGCCGGGGCGCGCGTCGATCGAGCGATGGGCGGAGGTCGCGGCCCAGTTGCTCGATGCGCTGGGCATCGCGCGCGCGCACGTCGTCGGCCATCACACCGGCGGCGTCATCGCGGTCGAGCTGGCCACGGCGCACGCGGCGCGCGTCGGATCGCTGGTGCTGTCGTCCACGCCGCTCACCGACGCGGCGTTCCGTCGCGCGCGCGCCGCGCGCCCGCCGATCGACGCCGTGGAGTTCCGCGACGACGGTGCGCACCTCGCGGCCTTGTGGCGCAAGCGCCAGGCCTTCTATCCGGCGGGGAGGCCCGAGCTGCTGCACGCGTTCGTGCTCGACGCGCTGAAGGTGCAGGGCGACGACGTGGAAGGCGGCCACCGCGCGGTGGCGAGCTATCGCATGGAAGATCGACTGCCGGCGCTGCGCTCGCGGCGCGTGCTGCTGGTGCAGGCGACCGGCGACCCGTTCGCGTCGCCGCACCTGGCCGAGTGGCGACATCACCTGCCGCAGGCCGAGGTGGCCGTCGTCGAAGGCGGCATGGTGCCGCTGCCCGACCAGCTGCCCGAGGCCTTCGCGCAGGCCGTGCTGCGCTTCCTCGAAGGCCGTTGAGCGTTCCATGATGCGCGACGTCGACGCCGTCCGTTCGGGCTGGGCTGCACCATTCGTTCGGGCCGAGCCTGTCGAAGCCCTCGCGACGACGGTGGTGGGGCTTCGACAGGCTCGGCCCGAACGGTGATCGAGGTGTCGTCGAATTTTGAACTCCCGGCAGGGCGGGTGCGGGCACAGCGCGTTCACGCGTGGGGCGAGCCGCCGCGGCTCGACGACGTGCCCGAGCCGGCCGCGCGCGACGGCCACACGCGCGTGCGCATGTGCGCCGCGACCGTCGGCCACATCGACCTCACGATCTGGCGCGGCGGCTTCGGCGTGCAGCCGCCGCTGCCGTACGTGCCGGGTGTCGAGGCCGCGGGCATCGTGATCGACGGCGCGCGCTTCGCGCCGGGCACGCGCGTGTGGCTGCGTGGCGCCGGCCTCGGCACGCGGCGCGACGGCACGTGGCGCGAGGTGATCGACGCGCCCGATCACGCGCTGGGCGAGCTGCCCGAAGGCATCGGCATGGCGCTCGGGTCGGCGTTCTTCTCGCCCTGCACGGCGGCCTGGGTGGCGCTGCACGACGTCGCGCGGCTGCAGCCCGGCGAGCGCGTGCTCGTGACGGGCGCCACGGGCGCGGCCGGCTCCGTCGTCGCTCAGCTGGCTCACGAGTGCGGTGCCGAGGTGCGCGCGATGGTCACCGACGACTCGCAGCCCGCGGCGTTGCCGCCGTGCGCGCGTCCCGTGCGCGCGCACGACCTGGCGAGCGGCGGCAGCTTGCTCGTCGACACCGTCGGCGGCGACGTGCTGCCGATCGCGCTGCGCGGCATCGCGCCGGGCGGGCGCGCGGTGCTCGTGGGCTACACCGCCGGCGCGCGCGTCACGCTCGAGCTGCCGGCGCTGATGCTGGCCGACGTGAGCCTGCTGCCGCTGAACATGATGCGCCGCGAGGCCGCGGCGCGGCAGGCCGCGCCTGCGTTGCTGCAGCGGCTGGCCGACGGGCGGCTCGTGCTGCCGGTGCAGCCGTTCGCCTTCGCCGACGCGGCGCGCGCGATGGCGTGGCTCGCCGATCGGGGGTCGCGCCGTGCGCGTGGTCGGGCGGTGCTGGTGGCGTCTTGATCCCGCGGCCTGGAGGCCACGGCCGCGATGCCAGTGCCGCGAGGCCGCGGCCCCCGGCTCACTCGTCCTCGTCGCCCGGTTCGCCGCCCTCGCTCTCGAGGTGCTCGTGCAGCGCGATCATCTGCTTGAGCGTGGCCTTAAGCTCCGCCGCCCGCGCGAGGCCGAAGGGCTCGAGCACGCGGTGCTCGTGCTCGCGCGCCAGCGCGATCAGCCCGGCCACGAGGCGGCTGCCCTTGGGCGTGATCGACACCAGCGTCACGCGCCGGTCGCCGTCGTGCGCGCGACGCTGCACCTGGCCGCGCGCCTCCATGCGGTCGAGCACGCGCGTGACCGTCGGCTGCTTCATCACCGCCACTTGCGCCAGGCGGCCGATCGGGATCGGCCCGCTGCCGGCCAGCGACGCGAGCACGCGCCACTCCGACACGGTGAAGCCCTTGGCCTTGACCACCTGGTGGAACTCGCCCGAGATGAGGTGGTGCGCCTGCGCCACCAGCGCTGGCAGGTAGTCGGCGACGAAGGGCGGCGCGTCGTAGGAGGGCTGCCTCATG
>CAZFET010000146.1:0-3090 GCA_964517545.1 uncultured Burkholderiaceae bacterium | reverse complement strand
ATCGGGCCGCTGGTGACCCTTCTGGAAGACGTTTCGGAGGTCTGCTTCATGCCGTCATTGTGCGGCGGGTGGTGCGGGAAAGCCCGGATCACCAAAAGCATGACTTTTCATATGTTCGAGCTTAAAGTAGTTGCGGTCGCCGGCGCCTCCCCGTGAATCCCCGCACCGGCCGGCGACCGGGTCGTCGCAGGAACCATGGCCGAACGCTCATTCGTCGAGGAAGTGAAGAAGCTGCGGCTCGGCCGCGGCGAGGTGTTCCGCGGCGAAGGCATCCTCGCGGTCACCAAGGCGCTGCTCGAGTCGGGCGTGGCCTACGTCGCCGGCTACCAGGGCGCGCCGATCTCGCACCTGATGGACGTGCTGGCCGACGCGCAGGACATCCTCGCCGAGCACGGCATCCGCTTCGAGAACAGCGCGAGCGAGGCCACGGCCGCCGCCACCCTGGCCGCGTCGGTGAACTACCCGCTGCGCGGCGCGGTGACCTTCAAGGCCACGGTCGGCACCAACGTCGCCTCCGACGCGCTGGCCAACCTCGCCTCGGGCGGCGTGACCGGCGGCGCGCTCGTCGTCGTGGGCGAGGACTACGGCGAAGGCTCCTCGATCATGCAGGAGCGCAGCCACGCCTTCGCGATGAAGTCGCAGATCTGGCTGCTCGACCCGCGGCCGAACCTGCCGTCGATCGTCGAGGCGGTCAAGCGCGGCTTCGAGCTGTCGGAGGCGAGCCGCACGCCGGTGATGCTGCAGCTGCGCATCCGCGCGTGCCACGTGCACGGCGAGTTCGTCGCCGACGACAACCGCCGGCCGGCCTTCACGCTGGAGCAGGCGCTCGACCATCCGCAGCGCGACGTCGACCGCATCGTGCTGCCGCCCGCGAGCTTCCTGCACGAGCAGGAGAAGGTGATGCAGCGCTGGCCGGCGGCGCTGCGGTTCATCGAGGAGCGCGGGCTCAACGAGTTCTTCGCCGAGGACGCCGACGACATCGGCATCGTCGTGCAAGGCGGCAACTACAACACCTTGCTGCGCGTGCTCGAACGGCTGGGCCTGGCCGACGTGTACGGCCGCACGCGCGTGCCGCTGTACGTGATGAACGTGGCGTACCCGGTGGTCGAGTCGGAGGTGCTGCGCTTCTGCAAGGGCAAGCGCGCGGTGCTGATGGTCGAGGAGGGCCAGCCCAACTTCATCGAGCAGAACCTGGCGATGCTGCTGCGCCAGGCGCGCTCGACCACGGCGCTGCACGGCAAGGACCTGCTGCCGATGGCCGGCGAGTACTCGGCCGCCACCGTGATGAAGGGCGTGCGCGCCTTCCTCGAGCGCTACGGCCGGCTCGAGGCACCCGCGCCCGCACCGGCGCCGCCGCCGAAGGTGATCCCCGTCAAGCCGCTGGCCAGCGCCGTGGCGGCGCGGCCGCCGGGCTTCTGCACCGGCTGCCCCGAGCGGCCGATCTTCACCGCGATGAAGCTGGTCGAGCGCGAGCTCGGGCCGCACCACGTCAGCGCCGACATCGGCTGCCACCTGTTCTCGATCCTGCCGCCGTTCGACATCGGCAACACCACGATGGGCTACGGCCTCGGCGCCGCCGGCGCCGCCGCGCTCAACCCGCCGCTGCCGGACGCATCGGCCGGGCCGCCGAAGCACAAGCGCGCGATCAGCGTCATGGGCGACGGCGGCTTCTGGCACAACGGGCTGACGAGCGGCATCGCCAACGCGGTGTTCAACCGCAGCGACAACCTCACCATCGTCGTCGACAACAGCTACACCTCGGCCACCGGCGGCCAGGACATCCTGTCGTCGAGCGCCCACAACCCGACGCGCAGCACCGGCCACGCCATCGAGCGCGCGGTGCGCGGCGTGGGCGTGCAGTGGGTGCGCACGGTGCGCCGCACCTACGACGTGGCCGGCCTGCGCGACGCGCTGAAGGAGGCGCTGACCACGCCCGAGCGCGGCCCCAAGGTGCTGATCGCCCAGTCCGAGTGCATGCTCAACCGGCAGCGGCGCGAGAAGCCGCTGCAGCGCAAGGCCATCGCCGCCGGCCAGCGCGTGGTGCGCGAGCGCTTCGGTGTCGACAGCGACACCTGCACCGGCGACCACTCGTGCATCCGCCTGTCGGGCTGCCCGTCGCTGTCGATCAAGCCCAACCCCGACCCGCTGCGCAGCGATCCGGTGGCCACGGTGCTCGACTCGTGCGTCGGCTGCGGCCTGTGCGGCGAGGTGTCGCACGCGGCGGTGCTGTGCCCGTCGTTCTATCGCGCGCGCATCGTCACCAATCCCACGCGCTGGGACCGCCTGCGCCAGCGCGTGCGCGGCGCGCTGATCGGCGCGCTGCAGCGCCGGCGCGCGCGCGCGGCCGAGCGCTGGGCGTTCTGAAGGGCCGCACGACATGAGCACGAGCGGCGTGTCCCCGCTGAAGATCGCGATCCTCGCCATGGGCGGCGAGGGCGGCGGCGTGCTCGCCGACTGGATCGTCGCGCTCGGCGAGGCCCACGGCTGGATCGCGCAGACCACGTCGGTGCCCGGCGTGGCGCAGCGCACCGGCGCGACGATCTACTACGTCGAGCTGTACCCGCGTGCGCAGGCCGAGCGCGACGGCGCGCGGCCCGTGCTCGCGCTGATGCCGCTGCCCGGCGACGTCGACGTGGTGCTCGCCTCCGAGCTGATGGAAGCCGGCCGAGCGGTGCAGCGCGGCCTCGTGACGCCGGATCGCACGACGCTCGTCGCGTCGAGCCACCGCGTGTACGCCATCGCCGAGAAGACCGCGCTCGGCGACGGCCGCGTCGACGAGCACACGCTGCTCGCGCACGCCGAGGCGGCCGCGCGGCGCTTCGTCTGCTTCGACATGGCGCAGGCGGCCGAGGACGCCGGCAGCGTGATCAGCGCCGTGATGTTCGGCGCGCTCGCCGGCACCGGCGTGCTGCCGTTCACCCGCGAGCAGTTCGAGGCCACCATCGAGCGCGGCGGCGTCGGCGTCGGGCCCAGCCTGCAGGCGTTCGCGGCGGCCTTCGCGCGCGTGCAGCACGCGCCGCGGCCGGCCGACGCGACGCCGGCGTCGCACGTCGCGGCGGCGCGCGCGGCCGCCGGGCCCACGCCGCGCCC
>CAZFET010000145.1:0-8968 GCA_964517545.1 uncultured Burkholderiaceae bacterium | reverse complement strand
GGTTCGGCGTCGGCGGGCGGCGCGGCGAGCCGCTGGTGCGCCCGCTCGGCCGGCGCCGGCGCGACGCGCTGCGCAAGGCCGAGGCGCTGCTGGCCGGGGTGGGCCGGCGCGCGCCGCGGCGCCGGCTCGCGGCGTATCCGCACGAGCTGTCCGGCGGCCAGCAGCAGCGCGTGATGATCGCGATGGCACTGGCCTGCGAGCCGAAGCTGCTGATCGCCGACGAGCCGACCACCGCGCTGGACGTGACCATCCAGCGCCAGATCCTCGAGCTGCTGGCGCGGCTGAAGGAACGGCATCGCATGAGCCTGCTGTTCATCAGCCACGACCTCGGCGTGGTGGGCGAGATCGCCGATCGGGTGGTGGTCATGCGCCACGGCGTGGTGCGCGAGCAAGGGCCGGTCGAGCGCATCTTCGGCGCGCCGCAGGACGCCTACACGCGCGCACTGCTGGCGTGCCGGCCGCGGCTCGACGACCCGCCGGCGCGGCTGGCGGTGATCGACGACCACCTCGAGGGCCGCGCCGACGCGCGTGCCGGCGCCACCGCAGCGGCGAAGGATCCGCAGGCACCGGTCGTGCTGCAGGTGCGCTCGCTGGCCAAGTCGTTCCGCATCCGCCAGGGCCTGTTCGGCGGGCGCGAGTTCAAGGCCGTCGAGGGCGTCGACTTCGAGCTGCGGCGCGGCCACACCCTGGGCGTGGTGGGCGAGTCGGGCTCCGGCAAGACGACGATGGGCCTGACCCTGCTGCGCCTGCACGAGCCCACGTCCGGCGAGGTGATCTTCGACGGCCGCGACCTGCTGAAGCTGAGCGGCCCCGAGCGCCAGGCGATGCGCCGGCGCATCCAGATCGTGTTCCAGAACCCGTACGCGTCGCTCAACCCGCGCTTCACGGTCGGCCAGACCTTGCTCGAGCCGATGCAGATCCACGGCATCGGCGGCACGACCGCCGAGCGCGAGCAGCGCGCGCGCGGGCTGCTGCAGCGCGTCGGGCTGGAGGCCGCGGCGTTCGGCCGCTATCCGCACGAGTTCTCCGGCGGCCAGCGGCAGCGCATCGCGATCGCGCGCGCCCTGACCTTGCAGCCCGAGGTGCTGATCCTCGACGAGGCGGTGAGCGCGCTCGACGTGAGCGTGCAGGCGCAGGTGCTCAACCTGCTGAAGGACCTGCAGGACGAGCTCGGCCTGTCCTACGTGTTCATCAGCCACGACCTCGCGGTGGTGCGCTTCATGGCCGACGAGGTGCTGGTGATGAAGGACGGCCGCGTGGTCGAGCGCGCCCGCGCGCCCGACCTGCTGGCCGCGCCGCGCGAGGAGTACACGCGCCGGCTCATCGGCGCGGTGCCGCGCGGCTGGCGGCCCGCCGCGGCCTGACCGGCAGCGCGGCCGGTCGGGCAGCACGGCCGGGCGCCCGGCCGGTCGCCCGAACGTGCGTCGCGCGCTCGGCGCTCAGATCAGCAGCGCGGCGACGAACAGGCCCACCATCATGAACACGAGCGCCAGCTTGACGGCGGTGCCGACGAGCAGGCCGACCCAGGTCGCGAGGCCGACCTTCGCGGCCTGCGTGCCGACGTAGACGCCGGCACTCCACTGCTCGCGCCGCGCCCACCACTCGCCGGCCATCGCGCCGACCAGCGGCATGAACAGCAGGCCGATCAGCCCGGTGAACACCCCCGCCACCGTGCCGAGCGCCGCACCGAGCAGCGCCTCGCGGCTGGCGCCGGCCTTCTTCGCGCCCAGCAGCGCGGCCACGTAGTCGGTGGCCCAGGCCAGCAGCGCCAGCACGCCGATCGCGCCCAGGGTCCAGCCCGAGACGCGCGCGAAGTCGTCGATCCAGGCGCCCAGCGCGATGCCGCCGAACACCAGCACCGTGCCCGGCAGCGCGGGCAGCACCGTGCCGGCGATGCCGACGGCGATCAGGGTCACGCTGGCGATCCAGCCCCTCAGCGCGGGCGAGGTGCGCAGCGATTCGGTCATGGGGCTCGGCTCCTGGCGGGTCCGCGGACGGCGCGGCGTCCTTCCGACCTGCGGACGGCCGGCGGGTTCACAAGCCCTCGCGGCGCGAGGCCCTGCCGCGCGCAGGGACTTCGGCGAAGGCGCCTCTTCGCACGATCGTGCTAAATTGCGCGCCATGTCGCTCCAGACCCGCACGCGCCGCAGCGAGCTCACCCTGACCGCCATCCTCGACGCGGCGATGGAGATGGCCGCCGCCGACGGGCTGGAGAGCCTGACCATCGGTGAGGTGGCCAAGCGCCTGGGCCTGAGCAAGAGCGGCGTGTTCTCGCGCGTCGGCTCGCGCGAGGCGCTGCAGCGCGCGGTGATCGACGAGTACGACCGGCGCTTCATCGCCGACGTCTTCGTGCCGGCGATGCGCGAGCCGCGTGGCCTGCCGCGCCTGCACGCGATCATGCGGCGCTGGATCGAGCGCGCCCAGCGCGTCGAGATGCGCCACGGCTGCATCTACTGCGCCGGCGCCTTCGAGTTCGACGACCGCGAGGGGCCGCTGCGCGACCTGCTGCTCGACGGCGTGACGCGCTGGCGCGGCGCGCTCAAGCGCACCGTGATCCAGGCCCTCGAGGCCGGCCACCTGCGCCCCGACACCGATCCCGACCAGCTCGTGTTCGAACTCGACGGCCTGTTCATCGCGCTGATGCGCGACGCCCGCTTCCTGCGCGACCCGAAAGCCGCGCAGCGAGCGCTCACCGCCTACGAGCGGCTGATCCGCTCGCAGATGACCCACCCCGACGCAGGCGCCCCGCCTGCCTGACCAGCGCCCGCATGCCACCCGCCGCGCGCGCCACCGCCAACTTCGCACGATCGTGCGAGAAGGAGTCTCCCATGTGGATCACGCTGATCACCCTTGCGCTGCTGACCCCGGCCGCGCGCGCCTTGTGGCACCTGTGGCGCGCGACGCCGCGCCGCAACGACGACTTCGGAGCGGTCTGATGACCAGCGCCCGCAACCCCTCGGCGCAGTACTACTCGGGCAGCCTCGGCGCGCAGATGGTCGGCCGCAGCCTGCGTGCGGCCGGCTGGCTGGGGCCGGAGCTGGCGACAGCGCTCGCGCTGCGCCTGTTCTTCACGCCGCTGCCGCTGAAGTGGCAGGCGCGCCGCCAGCCGCTGCCGCCCGCGTGGCGCGCCGAGCCCTGGCCCTTCGAGGGCTCGTCGATCACGCTGTACCGGCGCGCCGACGCGCCGACGGGTCGTCCGCGCGTGCTGCTGCTGCACGGCTGGGGCGGCCACGCCGGCCAGCTCGCCGCGATGGCCGACGGCGTGCTGGCGCTCGGCCTCGAGCCGCTGCTGATCGACGGTCCCGCGCACGGCCGCAGCCGCGGCTGGCGCGCCACCTTGCCGCAGTTCTCGCGCGTGCTGTTCGCCGTCGTCGCGCGCGTCGGGCCGCTGCACGGGCTCGTGGCGCACTCGATGGGCGCGCTCGCGGCGGCGCACGCCGTGGCGCGCGGCCTGCCGGTGCAGCGGCTCGCGCTGCTGTCGCCGTCGGTGTCGCCGGCGCGCGTGCTGCACTGGTTCGGCGACAGCTTCGGGCTGCCCGCGCCGATCACCGAGCGCATGCGCGCTGCGATCGAACGGCGCGAAGGCGCGCCACTCGCCGAGTTCGAGACCGACTGGCTCGCGCACCGGCTGCCGCAGCCGACCTTGATCGTCCACGACCGCGACGACCGCACGGCGCCGTTCGCGGCCGGCCGCGCCTTGGCCACGGCGCTGCGCGCGGCGCGCCTGCTGCCGACCGAAGGGCTCGGCCACCGACGCATCCTGGCCGACGTCGGCGTGCAACTGGCGGTGGCCGAGCATGTGGCCGGCGCGCCCGATGCGCTCGGCTGAACGGCCGGGCCGCCACGTTCGCGAGCGGGGCTCCTGACGCGCGGGCCTGACCCGCCGCGTCAGGCCTGTAACCGCTCCCTTACGGTCTCGACAACTTTCGGCGCGCGCCCGTCGGCCCAGCGGACGCGCGCCGGAACTTTTTCACGACCGCGCGGCGGGCGTGCGCTGGCACGGAATCTGCGCCTTGATCGGCGAACAGAAACACCGACAGTAGTACTCACACACACAGGACGTCGTGCCATGTCGCAGCCCTCGAGTCCCGCCTCCCGCCAGCGCCGCGTCGCCCGCCCGGCGTCGCCGCGGCAGCGAGGCGGGGTGTCGTCGGTGCTGCGCCTGACCCAGCCGCAGGCGCGCAGCGCCGCCGGCCCCGGCTTCGCCCACTGGCTGCGCGAAGCGGCCGTGGCGATCGCCGAGTGGCCGGCCGAAGCCGAGCCCGCCCCGACCGGCAGCATCATCACCCGCCTCCTCCCGAGCCGCGAGCTCGTGGCCCGCTGACCGACGCAAGGAGCCTGCCCATGCCTCCGCTGCGCTTCAACCCGAAATCCCAGCGCGACGACGTGCCGCCCTCGGCGCCGCGTCCGGTCGCCACGCAGCAGGCGCCGGCCGGGCTGCGCCAGTTCAAGATCCTGCAGTCCAGCCGCGCGCCCGCGCAGCTGACCCTGAGCTTGCGGCGAGGCTGAGCGGCACCGCCGCCGCGCGCTTCGCCAGTCGATCCGGTTTCGGACCCGTTGACGTCCAAGGGGGAGCGGGCTTCCCGGGGTTGTTGAGAGCGAGCCCCCGGTTTCCTGTCCCGCTCCCCTCTCTTTTTCTCCCCGCCCGCGTCCTTCAGGTCGTGCGCCGCTGGTGCCGATCGCGGCCGACCTGCGGCCGGTTTGCTCGTGCGCGCCGCGCGCCTACACTGCGCGCCCACAAGCACAAGCAAACGAGGAGACTGCCCATGAGCCTGTTCCCGACCTGGCGGGTCGTGCCCGCCCAGCCCGGCGCCGTGGTCGCGCCCGACGAGCGGCTGCCCTGGCCGCAGACCACCGCACTCGGCGTGCAGCACGTCATCGCGATGTTCGGCGCCACGGTGCTCGCGCCCATCCTGATGGGCTTCGACCCGAACGTCGCGATCCTGATGAGCGGCGTCGGCACCCTGATCTTCTTCTTCGTGGTCGGCGGACAGGTGCCGAGCTACCTCGGCTCGAGCTTCGCGTTCATCGGCGTGGTGATCGCCGCCACCGGCTACGCCGGCCAGGGCGCCAACGCCAACATCGGGGTGGCGCTGGGCGGCATCATCGCGTGCGGGCTGCTGTACACCGTGATCGGCCTGGTGGTCATGGCCATCGGCACGGGCTGGGTCGAGCGGCTGATGCCGCCGGTGGTGACCGGCGCGGTGGTGGCGGTGATCGGCCTGAACCTGGCCGGCATCCCGATCAAGAACATGGCGCCCACGGGCTTCGACGCCTGGATGCAGGGCGTCACCTTCGTGTGCGTCGGCCTGGTGGCGGTGTTCACGCGCGGCATGACGCAGCGCCTGCTGATCCTCGTGGGCCTGCTGGTGGCGAGCGTGATCTACGCAGTGCTGACCAACGGCCTCGGGTTCGGCAAGCCGATCGACTTCAGCCGCGTGCTCAGCGCACCGTGGTTCGGCGCCCCGGCCTTCGCCGCGCCGGTGTTCGACGCCAAGGCGATGGTGCTGATCGCGCCGGTGGCGATCATCCTCGTGGCCGAGAACCTCGGGCACATCAAGGCGGTGAGCGCGATGACCGGCCGCGACCTCGACCGCTACATGGGTCGCGCCTTCGTGGGCGACGGCGTGGCGACCATGGTCTCGGGCTCGGCCGGCGGCACCGGCGTGACCACCTACGCCGAGAACATCGGCGTGATGGCCGCCTCGAAGATCTACTCGACGGCGATGTTCGTCGTGGCCGCGGTGATCGCCGTCGTGCTCGGCTTCAGCCCGAAGTTCGGCGCGCTGATCCAGGCCATCCCGCTCGCCGTGATGGGCGGCGTGTCGATCGTCGTGTTCGGCCTGATCGCGGTGGCCGGCGCGAAGATCTGGGTCGACAACAAGGTCGACTTCTCCGACAACGCCAATCTCATCACCGCCGCGGTGGTGCTCGTGCTCGGCACCGGCGACTACACCTTGAAGTTCGGCGGCTTCGCGCTCGGCGGCATCGGCACGGCCACCTTCGGCGCGATCCTGCTGCACGCGCTGCTGCGGCGCGGGCGCCTCAGCCCAGCTGCTCGTCGATGACGCGCAGCAGCGCCTGCACGTCCAGCGGCTTGGTCAGGTAGCCGGCGAAGCCGCGCTCGCGAGCGGCGCGCACCCGCTCGGGCATCGCGTCGGCCGACAGCGCCACGCGCGGCACGCGTGCCGTCTCGGCGCGCCGGTCCAGCGCGTCGGCGAGCTCGAGCCCGGTCATGTCGCCCAGGTGCATGTCGATCAGCAGCAGGTCCGGCGCGGCACGGTGCGCCGACGCCAGGGCCGCCATGCCGCTGGCGGCCACCTCGAGCCGGCACCACGGGCGCAGCCGCAGCACCTCGCGCACGAGCTGCACGTTGACGTCGTTGTCCTCGACGTAGAGCACCACGCGCTGCGCCCGCGGCGGCGGCGCTTCGGCCGCCGCCGGCTCGGGCATCGGCGCGGTGTCGGCGAACGCCGCCCGGGCCACCGGCAGGCGCACGCGGAACACCGAGCCGCGGCCGGGCTCGCTGCTCGCGTCGATCGTGCCGCCCATCAGGTGGACCAGCCGGTGCGTGATGACCAGCCCGATGCCGGTGCCCTCGATACCCGTGCGCTCGGCGCCGAGGCGGTTGAACGGCTGGAACAGCTGCCCGAGCTGCTCGCGCGTCAGGCCGCGGCCGCTGTCCTCGACCGCGATCTCGACGAGCTCGCCGTCGGGCCGCGCGCGCAGCTCGACGCGGCCGCCGCGGCGGTTGTACTTGACCGCGTTGGACAGCAGGTTCACCAGCACCTGGCGCAGCCGCACGCGGTCGCCCAGCACGAACAGCGCCGGCCCCGCGCGCACCGGCGCGAGCTGCACGCCGGCGTCGGTGGCGGCGCCGGCCACCAGCGCCAGCGCGTCGGCGGCCACCGTCTCCACGCGCAGCGGTTCGATCGACAGCGCCATCTCGCCGGCCTCGATGCGCGACAGGTCCAGCACGTCGTTGATCATCGCCAGCAGGTGCGCGCCCGCGCGCTCGATGTGCTGCACGCGCGCACGCTGGGCCTCCGGCAGCGGCGCGCCCGCATCCAGCCGCATCAGCTGCGCGAAGCCGAGCACCGCGTTGAGCGGCGTGCGCAGCTCGTGGCTCATGCGCGAGAGGAACTCGGTCTTGGCGAGGTTGGCGCGCTCGGCGGCGCGCGCGGCGACGAGCGCCTGCTCGTACTGCTTGCGCTCGGTGATGTCGTTGAGGTGGCCGTGCCAGATGGTGCTGCCGTCGGGCAGCCGCTCGGGCATCGAGTAGCCCTCGATCCAGCGCCGGCCGCGACCGGGCACCTGCACCTCGAACTCCTGGTGCCACGGCGTGAGGCGCGCGGCCGACTCGGCGATGCTGTCGAGGATGCGCTGGAAGTGCTCGGGCACCACGAGCTTCAGCACCGGCCGCGCGTCGCCGACCACGTCGTGCGGGTCGACGCCGAACAGCGCCTTCAGGCCGTCGCTCGCGTACGGCATCGAGCCGTGGCCCCGCGCGTCGATCACGAACTGGTAGATCACGCCGGGCACGTGACGCGACAGCTTGCCCAGCAGCGCCTCGCTCTCGCGCAGCGCCTGTTCGCTGCGCTGCTTCGCGCGCGCGAGCTGCACGGCGCCGATGATCGCGCCCACCGCGCTCCACAGCGGTTCGAGCGCGCGCAGCTGCGCCTCGTCGTAGCCGCCCGGCCGGTTGGCGAGTCCGACGAGCCCGACCAGCTCGCCGCCGTGGAACAGCGGCACGCCCGCGAACGCGTCGAGCGGCGGATGCCCGCGCGGCAGCCCGCCGCGGCGCGGGTCGGTGGCCGGCGCGTTGGCGATCACGAGTTCGCGCGAGCGCACGGGCACGCCGAACAGGCTGCGCATGTTGCGGAACTCGAGGCCGTCGCGGCGCTCGCGGGCCACGCGCTCGCGCGTCGCGTCGTCCCACGAGATGTCGGTCAGCGTGAAGATCTTCAGGTACGGCTCGCCGGCCGGGTCGTGCCAGACCTCGGCGACGAAGCCGTACTCGCTGCCGGTGATCGCCAGCAGCTCCGGCAGCAGCGGGTCGAAGACCTCGGCCGCGCCCGCGCCGCGGATGAACCGCGACTGCACCCGGTGGACGATGGCACCGAGGTCGGGCGGAGGCGGCGGCTCGGGCACGGCGGCGGCGATCAGCTCGGCTTGGCCAGCCCGAGCTTGTCGACCAGGGCCTTCTCCTTGCGGAACGTCTCTTCGGCGAAACGGGTGTATTGCGACGGGCTCATGTAGAGGAGCTGCTGGTCGTACTTGGCCAGCGCCTCCACGTGATTCGGCATTTCCATCGCCGACTTGAAGACGTCGTGGATGCGCTGCACCAGCGCCGGGTCCATGCCCTTCGGACCGCCCAGGCCGTACGGCGACGCCTGCACGATCGGCAGGCCCAGCTCCTTGAGCGTGGGCACGTCGGGGAACTTGGCCAGCCGCTGCTCGCCCCAGGTGTTGAGCACGCGCAGCTTGCCCGCGGCCACGTGCGGCGCGAAGCCGGTGGAGTCGGCCGCGGCCATGATGTGGCCGCCGAGGATGGCCTGCATCAGGTCGGCGCTGCCCTTGAACGGCACGTGCGTGAGCTGCAGGCCCGCCTGCTGCGCGATGTCTTCCATCGTCAGGTGCGGGCTGGTCAGCGCGCCGGTCGAGCCGTAGGTGAGCTTGCCCGGGTTGGCCTTCGCGTAGGCCACGAAGTCGGCCCACGACTTGATGGGCGAGTCGGCCGGCACGACCACGCCGAAGGCGTAGCCGGTGATGCCGATGATGTAGGTGATGTCCTTCACCGGGTCCCAGGTGATGCGCGTGGTGTACGGCAGGCGGAACACGCCGAGCGGCACCTGCGCGAGCGTGTAGCCGTCGGGCCGGCTCTGCTGCAGCTGCTGCGCCGGCAGGGTGCCGCCGGCGCGGCCGAAGTCGCCAAGGCGCCGCCCGACGGCTACACCTTGCTGATGGG
>CAZFET010000144.1:0-8978 GCA_964517545.1 uncultured Burkholderiaceae bacterium | reverse complement strand
GGCCCGCCGGCCGGTGCGGCGGCCTCCGGCATCGAGGCCGGCGCTTCGTCGAACAGCGAAGGCGTGGCGCGCGAGTCGCTCATGCGCGCGATTGTGGACGCGGCCGGCGCGGGTGTCGCCGGCGGCCGGTGCCGTCGCCGTCGTGGCGCTGTCGTGCCGCCGTCGTGGCCGTGTCGCGACGCGCCAGTCGCGGTCCTATTGCTCGATCAGCTCGGCGCCGGCCGGCGGCACGAAGCGGAAGGCGTCGGGCGCGAGCGCCGGGTTCGGCTGCATCTGGCTGAAGTCGAGCCGCGAGCGCTGGCCGAACGAGTCGACGATCTCCACCGCGGCGAGTTCCTTGCCGCGGAAGCCCACCTTCACCGACTGGAACGGGCCGTCCCTGGCCTTCGGCCGCGCCTCGGCCCACTGCAGGCCGTCGCGCACGGGCAGCGCGGCGAGGTCGAAGTCGCGCTCGAGCGAGCCGCCGGCCAGCAGCGCCGCCGGCGTCGCGCCGAGCGCCCGGTCCATGCTGCGCGAGCTCACCTGGTTGAGGTCGGGGTCGTGCATCCAGACCTTGCGGCCGTCGCCGACGATGGTCTGCTCGAAGGGCCTGGTGTAGACGAAGCGGAAGCGGTCGGGGCGCAGGAACTCGAAGCGGCCCGACGAGGTCTTGGTCTTCTTGCCGTCGGGCGACGTGACGGTCTGCGTGAACGCGGCGCGGCCGCTCTTCACGTCGCGCACGAACTCGCGCAGGGTGTCGACCGCGTCGGCGCGCGACGCGAACGCGGCCGCGCACAGCGCGGCGCCGAGCAGGAATCGCTTCATTCGGGGCGGGCCGGGACGAGGATGTCGCGGTTGCCGTTGGTGGCCATGGCCGATACGAGCCCGGCCTTCTCCATTTGTTCCAGCAGGCGCGCGGCGCGGTTGTAGCCGATGCGCAGGTGCCGCTGCACCAGCGAGATCGACGCGCGGCGGTGCTGCAGCACGATGGCCACCGCCTGGTCGTACATCGGGTCGGCCTCGCCGCCGTCGGCGCCGGCACCGCCCTCGCCGGGCAGGCCGTCGCCGTCGCCGTCGACCGTGCCGCCTTCGAGGATGCCCTCGATGTAGTTCGGCTCGCCCTGGCTCTTGAGGTACTCGACCACGCGGTGCACCTCCTCGTCGGAGACGAAGGCGCCGTGCACGCGCACCGGCAGGCCGGTGCCCGACGCGAGGTACAGCATGTCGCCCTGGCCGAGCAGCGCTTCGGCGCCCATCTGGTCGAGGATGGTGCGCGAGTCGATCTTGCTCGCGACCTGGAACGCGATGCGCGTCGGGATGTTGGCCTTGATGAGGCCGGTGATCACGTCGACGCTCGGCCGCTGCGTGGCGAGCACGAGGTGGACGCCGGCCGCGCGCGCCTTCTGCGCGAGCCGCGCGATCAGCTCCTCGATCTTCTTGCCGACCACCATCATCAGGTCGGCCAGCTCGTCGATCACCACCACCAGGTACGGCAGCCGCTCCAGCGGCTCGGGGCTCTCGGGCGTGAGGCTGAACGGGTTGGGCACCGACTCGCCCTTCTCCGCCGCCTCGGCGATCTTGCGGTTGTAGCCGGCGAGGTTGCGCACGCCGAGCTTGCTCATCAGCTTGTAGCGGCGCTCCATCTCGCCGATGCACCAGGTGAGCGCGTGCGCGGCCTGCTTCATGTCGGTGACCACCGGGCACAGCAGGTGCGGGATGCCTTCGTAGACGCTCATCTCGAGCATCTTCGGGTCGATGAGGATGAGCCGCACGTCGCGCGCCTCGGCCTTGTACAGCAGGCTGAGGATCATCGCGTTGATGCCCACCGACTTGCCCGAGCCGGTGGTGCCGGCCACCAGCAGGTGCGGCATCTTCGCGAGGTCGGCGACGACGGGCGCGCCGACGATGTCCTTGCCCAGGCCGAGCGTGAGCTGCGAGGCGGCGTCGTTGTAGACCTGCGAGCCGAGGATCTCGGCGAGCCGGATGGTCTGCCGACGCGCGTTGGGCAGCTCCAGCGCCATGTAGTTCTTGCCGGGGATGGTCTCGACCACGCGGATGCTCACCAGGCTCAGGCTGCGCGCCAGGTCCTTCGCGAGGTTGACGATCTGCGAACCCTTCACGCCGGTGGCCGGCTCGATCTCGTAGCGCGTGATCACCGGGCCGGGCGAGGCCGCGACCACGCGCACCTCGACGCCGAAGTCCTTGAGCTTCTTCTCGATGAGCCGCGAGGTCATCTCCAGCGGCTCCGGCGACACCGATTCCACGCGGCCGGGCGCGGCGTCGAGCAGGTCGACCTGCGGCAGCTTGGTGTCGGCGAGCTCGGTGAACAGCGGCTTCTGGCGCTCCTTGATGACGCGCTTGGACACCGGCACCTCGAGCACCGTGGGCTCGATCACGATGGGCGCGTGGTCCTCGGCGACCTGCCGCTCGACCTCGACCACCTGCTCGCGCTCCTTCAGCGCGACCTCGCCCAGGCGGATGTCCTCGGCGCGCTCGAGGCGCTCCTGGCGCTTCTCGCGCAGGCCCTCGACCCAGGTGCCGATCGCCTCGGCCACGCGCACCCACGAGAAGCGCAGCGCGAGCGACATGCCGGCCACCAGCATCGCGATCCACAGCACGCCCGAGCCGGTGAAGCCCAGCGCCTTCATGCCGAAGCCGCCGAGCAGCGCGCCGAACACGCCGCCCGCGAGGCCGCCGGGCAGGCGCGCCTCGAAGTGGTAGAGCCGCGACCACTCGAGTGCGCAGCTCGACGCGAGCAGCAGCCCGAGTCCTAGCCAGAACATCCAGCGCGGCGGCTCGTAGGCGGGCTCGGGCTGCGGCGCGCCCGCGCGCATCAGCCGGGCGAGGCCGGCGAGCCACTCGCGCGCGCCCACGAGCATGAGCCACCACGCCGAGAAGCCGAACAGCACGTACAGGCCGTCGGCGAACCAGGCGCCGAGCACGCCGGCCTTGTTGCGCACGGCGCTGCCGCTGCCCGAGGTCGAGAACGCGGCGTCGGACGGCGAATGCGTCAGCAGCGCGATGAGGGCGAGCAGCCACGCGACGGCGCCCACCACCAGCAGCGCCTTGGTGCGCCACAGCGCCAGCGCCGCGTCGTCGGCGGGCGCGGCGCCGCGGCGGGCGACGGCCGACGAGCCGGCCTCGCCGCGCAGGGATCCGAGGGGAAACGTCATGCGCGGGATTGTCGCCCAGCGCAGCGTACCGACCCGACGCGCCGCGGCGTCAGTCGGTGTGCAGGCGTTCCTTGATGACGACCGAGCCGTTCTCCTGCGTCTCGATCACGCCGCGCTCTTCGAGGTCCTTCATGACGCGGCTGACCATCTCGCGCGAGGCGCCGACGATCTTGGCCATGTCCTGGCGCGACACCTTGTTGCGGATCAGCAGGCGCTCGCCGTCTTTCTCGGCCATGTCGAGCAGGGTGCGGGCGACGCGGCCGTAGACGTCGAGCAGCGCCAGCGACTCGATCTGGCGGTCGGCCTGGCGCAGGCGCGACACGAGGCCGCGCATGATGGCGTACGAGAGGCTGGAGTTTTCGGGCAGGCAGCGCGCGAACTCGGCGCGGCCCAGCACCAGCATGTCGGTCTGCACCTCGGCGCGCACGGTGGCCGAGTGCGGCTCGTTGTCGATCAGGCTCATCTCGCCGACGTAGTCGCCCGGGTGCAGCACGGCGAGGATGACCTCGCGGCCGCGCGAGTCGGAGGTGAGCACGCGGGCGCGGCCGTTGAGCAGGATGAACAGCGCGTTGGTCTTGCGGCCGTGCTCGACGACGATCTCGCCCCGACGGAACCGCCGCTTGACGACACTGTCGGCGATCGACTGCGCCTGCTCGTTCGTCAGCAGCGAGAACAGCGGCACGCGACGAATCAGATCGAGGTTCGACAACATCGACATCGGGTGGTCCTCCTGCGGGAGCGGCGACGCCGCGGTGTTGTGGAAGTGCGGGCACTTTGCCGCAACTTCCTAAAATCCGACTATTGTGCCCATTGACAGGCTTGCCGCCATCGGGGTGCAACCCCATGTGACACTGGCGCCACGACGCGCCACACCCCGAACCCGCCATGACCGCTCCTGCCAAGCACGCCCGTGTCCTGATCCTCGGCTCCGGCCCGGCCGGCTACACCGCTGCCGTCTATGCCGCGCGCGCCAACCTCAAGCCCGTGCTGGTGACCGGCCTCGCGCAAGGCGGCCAGCTCATGACCACCACCGACGTCGACAACTGGCCGGCCGACGTGCACGGCGTGCAGGGCCCCGAACTGATGCAGCGCTTCCTCGAGCACGCGCAGCGCTTCGGCACCGAGATCGTGTTCGACCACGTGAACGAGGTCGATCTGTCGAAGCGCCCGTTCATGCTCAAGGGCGACAGCGGCACCTACGCCGCCGACGCGCTGATCATCGCGACCGGCGCCTCCGCGAAGTACCTGGGCCTGCCGAGCGAAGAGGCCTTCATGGGCCGCGGCGTCTCGGGCTGCGCCACCTGCGACGGCTTCTTCTACAAAGGCGCCGAGGTGTGCGTGGTCGGCGGCGGCAACACGGCGGTCGAGGAGGCGCTGTACCTGTCGAACATCGCGAGCACCGTGCACCTGATCCACCGCCGCGACAAGTTCCGCGCCGAGCCGATCCTGGTCGACAAGCTGATGGAGAAGGTGGCCTCCGGCAAGGTGAAGCTCCACCTGTGGCACACGCTCGACGAGGTGCTGGGCGATGCCAGCGGCGTGACCGGCGTTCGCATCCGCTCGACGCAGGACGCTTCGACGCGCGAGATCGCGCTCAAGGGCTGCTTCATCGCCATCGGCCACCAGCCGAACACCGACATCTTCAAGGGCCAGCTGGAGATGAAGGACGGCTACATCGTCACCCGCTCCGGACTGAACGGCATGGCCACGATGACCAGCGTGCCGGGCGTGTTCGCCGCCGGCGACGTGCAGGACCACGTCTACCGGCAGGCCATCACCTCGGCCGGCACGGGTTGCATGGCGGCGCTGGACGCCCAGCGATTCCTGGAGCAGCAGTAGCCGCTATAATCGCGAGCTTTTCCGCTCGGGCCCCGGGCGGCAGTCCAACTCCTGGTGATCTCATGGCACGCGTCTATCAAGTCACGGGCAAGCGCCCGATGGTGGGGAACAACGTCTCCCACGCCAACAACAAGACCAAGCGCCGGTTCCTGCCCAACCTGCAGTACCGCCGGTTCTGGCTCGAAACCGAGAACCGCTGGGTGCGCCTGCGCGTGAGCAATGCCGCGCTGCGCCTGATCGACAAGGTGGGCATCGAACAGGTCGTGGCCGACCTGCGCGCCCGCGGCGAACTCTGACCCGAGGAGACCGACCATGGCCAAGGGCGCACGCGAAAAGATCAAGCTGGAGTCGACCGCCGGCACCGGTCACTTCTACACCACTGCCAAGAACAAGAAGACCACGCCGGAGAAGCTCGAGTTCATGAAGTTCGACCCGAAGGCGCGCAAGCACGTCCTGTACAAGGAAACGAAGCTCAAGTAGCGAACGGGCGCAGGACGCGCCGCTGCAGATTGCGGCGGGTCCTCACCAAGCAGAAAGGGCCGCTCTCGCGGCCCTTTGCCTTTCTGCGACGCGCCCGTTCAGGCGTGCGCGGCCCGCAGCTTGAGCGAGCACTCCTGCAGCGCGGCGCTGCCGCTCTCCTCGGCCTTGCGGCACCAGGCCTGCAGATCGGCCACCAGCTGCTCGGCCGACACGTTGGTGCGCGTCCAGAGCTGGCGCAGCTCCTCGCGCATCGCCACCAGCTTGGCCAGCACGGGGCTGGCGGCCGCGGCCTTCTGCACCTCGGGCTTGACGTGGCCGGGGATGCGGTCGTCGTCGCGATGCAACCAGCGCCGGGCGAGCCGCAGCTCGCGCCAACGCGCGGTGTTCTCGGCGCCCTGTGCCTTGAGCCGCTCGAGCTCGGCCGAGCAGGCGCTGCGCAGCGCGGCGCCGTACTTGGCCATCACCTCGTAGCGGTTGGCGATGATCGCCTCGAGCGTCTTGCCGTCGGCCACCGGCTTCACGCTGCCGAGCTTGAGCTGCGGCGGCGTCTTGCGCACCTTGGCCCAGCCGAGCGCCTCGAGGATGCGGATGTAGCCCCAGCCGATGTCGAACTCGTAGGGCTTGACCGACAGCTTGGCCGAGGTCGGGTAGGTGTGGTGGTTGTTGTGCAGTTCCTCGCCGCCGATGATGAAGCCGATGGCCGAGATGATGGTCGCGGCGTCCGGCGCCTCGAAGTTGCGGTAGCCCCACCAGTGGCCGAGCCCGTTGATGATGCCGGCCGCGGTGACCGGGATCCACGCCATCTGCACCGCCCACACCGCCGCGCCGGCCGCGCCGAACAGCAGCAGGTCGAGGATCAGCATCAGGCCCACGCCCTGCCACGTGTAGCGGCTGTAGACGTGGCGCTCCAGCCAGTCGTCGGGCGTGCCGTGGCCGTACTTCTTCATGGTCTCGGCGTTCTTCGCCTCGGTGCGGTACAGCTCGCTGCCCGTCAGCAGCACGGTCTTGATGCCGCGCGTCTGCGGGCTGTGCGGGTCGTCTTCGGTCTCGCACTTGGCGTGGTGCTTGCGGTGGATGGCGACCCACTCCTTGGTCACCATCCCGGTGCCGACCCACAGCCAGAAGCGGAAGAAGTGCGACGGGATCGGCCCGAGGTCGAGCGCGCGGTGCGCCTGCGAGCGGTGCAGGAAGATCGTCACCGCGGCGATCGTCACGTGCGTGGTCAGAAAGGTGTACAGCACGATCTGCCACCAGGCGGCGTCGAGCAGACCGTACGAGAGCCAGGAGACAGCCGCGTCGTGCAGCGTCAGCAGAGAGTCCATCAGGGAAAAGTCCTTCCTGTCCGAGGGTGGACAGCCGTCCGAATTGTAAGCGCCCGCCCACGACGCGGGCTCGGAAAAGTACGTAAGGCGACCGCGATTCCGGCGATCGGCCGCGTCAGCGGCGCTGCCAGACCGCCGCGAAGAAGCCGTCGGTGCCGTGTCGGTGCGGCCACAGCCTCAGATATGGGCCATCGACGAGTTCACCAGCGCGCTCGACGTGCGCGGCTTCGAGCGCCTTCTCGGCCTCAACCGTCACGAAGTCACCGTGATCGGCCGCAAACTGCTCGGCGACGCGCTCGTTCTCGGCATCCAGCAGGCTGCAGGTGGCATACACCAGCCGCCCGCCCGGCTTCACCAGGCGCGCCGCGCCGGCCAGGATCGCGGCCTGCTTCGCCCGCAACTCGTCGACCGCCTGAGGCGACTGCCGCCACTTCAGGTCGGGGTTGCGGCGCAGGGTGCCCAGCCCGGAGCACGGCGCGTCGACCAGCACCCGGTCGATCTTCCCGGCCAGCCGCTTGACCCGCTCGTCGCGCTCGTGCGCGATGCGAACGGGGTGGACGTTCGACAGGCCACTGCGTGCCAGCCGGGGCTTCAGCGCGTCGAGCCGCCGGTCCGACACGTCGAAGGCGTACAGCCGCCCGGTGCTGCGCATCGCCGCGCCGAGCGCCAGGGTCTTGCCGCCCGCACCAGCGCAGAAGTCCGCCACCATCTCGCCGCGGTGCGCGTCGGTGAGCAGCGCGAGGAGCTGGCTGCCCTCGTCCTGCACCTCCACGTCCCCGCGCGTGAAGACCTCGAGCCGGTGCAGCGC
The DNA here is from genome assembly GCA_964517545.1 of uncultured Burkholderiaceae bacterium. GTDB lineage: Bacteria > Pseudomonadota > Gammaproteobacteria > Burkholderiales > Burkholderiaceae_C > CAZFET01. The sequence goes on along the minus strand of CAZFET010000144.1, from coordinate 1,377 downwards.
CGGCTTGCCCGCGACCCGCAGTCCCCACGGCGAGTACGGCGTGGGAGCGGCGTCGATCCCGGCCGCCTGCAGCGCGGCCCGCACCGCGTCGCGCCTGGCCTTGAGCGTGTTGACGCGCAGGTCCAGCGGCGCGCTCGTGTTCAGCGCGTCGGCCAGCCGCCGGAACTCGTCGTCGCCGAGCTTCGTGCGCAGCGGCTCGGCCAGCCAGTCGGGCAGGTTGTGGCGCAGCTTCTCGGGCAGGCTCGCGCGGTCGATCGCCTGAGCAGCATCGAGCCACTGCTGCTCGGCCGGCGACAGCGCGCCGCGCAGGTAGCGCTCGTCGCCCGCCCACGCCAGCACCGCGAGCCGGCGCTCGGGCGCGCCCGGCCCGCTGTGCGCCAGGTGCTGCAGCAGCAGCCGCTCGCGCAGCACGCGGTAGGTGGTCTCGGCCAGGGTGGCGCGCTCGCGCGGACCGAGCGTGCGGTACTCGCGGAAGAAGGCCGACACGGTGCCGTCGGCCGGCGCGTCGAGCCTCAGCACCCGGCGCAGCAGCTCGGTCGCCAGATCGAGCAAGGCGGCGGCGCGCACGTCGGCTACGCGAGCAGCGCCTGCGGCTCGCCATCGAGCTGCGTGACCACGCCGCCCTCGACGCGCAGCCGGCCCTCGACCAGCCAGCGCACCGAGCGCGGATAGATCACGTGCTCGCGCTCGAGCACGCGTTCGGCCAGCAGCTCGGCCGTGTCGCCCGGCCGCACCGGCACCACCGCCTGCATGACGATCGGCCCGTGGTCGAGCTCGGGCGTCACGAAATGCACCGTCGCGCCCGCCACCTTGCAGCCCGCCTCGAGCGCGCGCTCGTGCGTGTGCAGCCCCGGAAACGACGGCAGCAGCGACGGATGGATGTTCAGCATGCGGCCCTCGTAACGCCGCACGAACGCCGCGCCGAGGATGCGCATGAAGCCTGCGAGCACCACCACGTCGGGCGCGAAGCCGTCGATCGCGTCGGCCAGCGCCGCGTCGAAAGCCTCACGGCTGTCGAAGGCCTTGTGGTCCACCAGCGCCGTCGCGATGCCGCGCTCGCGCGCGTAGTCCAGCCCCGCCGCGCCCGGCCGGTTGCCGATCACCGCCGCGACGCGCGCCGGCCAGCGCTCGGCCGCGCACGCCTCGACGATGGAGCGCATGTTCGAGCCGCGGCCGGAGATCAGCACCACGATGGATTTCATCGGCGCGCAGTGTAGTCGCGGGCATTGCGGCGACGGCCTGCTGCCTGCCCGCGCCGGCCCTGCTGCCTACCTACAATCGGCCCACCATGAAGCAACGAGTCCTCTCCGGCATGCGCCCGACCGGCGCGCTGCACCTCGGCCACGTCCCCGGACACCACCAGGTTGAGCTGGTACC
>CAZFET010000143.1:0-9036 GCA_964517545.1 uncultured Burkholderiaceae bacterium | reverse complement strand
CATCGTCATTGCCACCGTGAAGGGCGACGTGCACGACATCGGCAAGAACATCGTGACCGTCGTGCTCCAGTGCAACAACTTCGAGGTGGTCAACATGGGGGTCATGGTCCCGTGCCAGGACATCCTCGCCAAGGCGCGCGTCGAGGGCGCCGACATCGTCGGGCTGTCGGGCCTCATCACGCCCAGCCTCGAGGAGATGCAGCACGTCGCGGCCGAGATGCAGCGCGACGACTGGTTCCGCGTGCGCAAGATCCCGCTGCTGATCGGCGGCGCGACCACCAGCCGCGTGCACACGGCGGTGAAGATCGCGCCGAAGTACGAGGGCCCCGTGGTCTACGTGCCCGACGCGTCGCGCGCGGTCGGCGTGTGCTCCGACCTGCTGAGCGAGGAGCGCTCGGCGCGCTACCTGGCCGAGCTCGAGGCCGACTACGAACGCGTGCGGCGCCAGCACGCCAACCGCAAGACCACGCCGCTGGTCGCGCTGGCCGAGGCGCGCGCCAACAAGACCGCCGTCGACTGGAGCGCGTACGAGCCGCCGAAGCCGCGCTTCGTCGGTCGCCGCGTCATCCGCCACCAGGACCTGAACGAGCTCGCGAAGTACATCGACTGGAGCCCGTTCTTCCAGACCTGGGACCTCGCCGGCTCGTACCCGAAGATCCTGGACGACGCCGTGGTCGGCGCCGAGGCGCGGCGCGTGTTCGCCGACGCGCAGAAGCTGCTGCAGCGCGCGATCGAGGGCCGCTGGCTCACGGCCAACGGCGTGGTCGCGCTGCTGCCGGCCAACAGCGTGAACGACGACGACATCGAGCTCTACACCGACGAGTCGCGCACGCAGGTGGCGATGACCTGGCGCGGCCTGCGCATGCAAAGCGAGCGGCCGGTGGTCGACGGGGTGAAGCGTCCCAACCGCTGCCTCGCCGACTACGTCGCGCCGCGCGGCACGAAGCCCGACTACGTGGGACTGTTCGCGGTGACCGCGGGGCTCGGCGTCGAGAAGAAGGAGGCCGAGTTCGCCGCGGCGCACGACGACTACTCGGCCATCATGCTCAAGGCGCTGGCCGATCGGCTGGCCGAGGCGTTCGCCGAGCAGCTGCACGAGCGCGTGCGCCGCGAGTTCTGGGGCTACGCGGCCGACGAGTCGCTCGGCAACGACGAGCTGATCGCCGAGCGCTACCGCGGCATCCGGCCGGCGCCGGGCTATCCGGCCTGTCCCGACCACCTCGTCAAGCGCGACATGTTCGCGCTGCTCGGCGCGGCCGAGATCGGCATGGGCCTGACCGACAGCCTGGCCATGACGCCGGCCGCGAGCGTGAGCGGCTTCTATCTCGCGCACCCGCAGGCGACCTACTTCAACGTGGGCAGCATCGGCGACGACCAGCTCGCCGACTGGGCGCAGCGCTGCGGGCTGTCGCTCGACGACGCGCGGCGCGCGCTCGCGCCGCTGCTGGGCTGACGCGCCGTCGCCGGGCTGACGTGCTGCCGTTGAGCTGACGCGCTGCCGTTGAGCTGACGCGCCGTCGCTGCGCGCCGACGTTCGACGCGACATCGCTCGACGCGAGCGCACGCTCCGCAGCGCATCGCAATCGATTCAGTTGCGACCGGCTGTAAGCCGGTGGCCGCCTGTTAACTCTTCACGGCAGCGCCTCGCGCACGGCTTTGCAGAATCGCGCGCACCCCATGCAGCGGGTTCGAGGGAGGTCGTCCGTGAAGTCACTTCGTGCCACCACCGTCGCCTGGCTCGCCGCCGCGGCCGCGCTGCTCGCCGCCTGCGGCGGCGGAGGCGGCGGATCGGCCGAGCCGGCGCAGGACAAGCCCGCCTCGGCCGTCGACGCGCAGCGCTTCCTGACGCAGGCCACGTTCGGCCCGGTCGAGTCGGACGTGACGCGCGTGATGGACATCGGCTACCGCGCGTGGATCGACTGGCAGATGGGCCTGCCGCTGCGCTCGCACCGCGAGTACTGGGACGTGCAGCACGCCGCCGCGCGCGCCGCCGACCCCAACGCGTCGGCCGGCACGCGCGACGTGCTCGACTCCTTCTACATCCAGGCCGTGCGCGGCGAAGACCAGCTGCGCGGCCGGGTGGCCTTCGCGCTCAGCCAGATCTTCGTGGTCTCGATGGTCGACTCCACCGTCGCCGACAACCCGCGCGGCGTGGCCGGCTGGCTCGACGTGATGAACCAGCACGCCTTCGGCCACTACCGCGACCTGCTGGAGGCCGTGGCGCGCCATCCGATGATGGGCATCTACCTCTCGCACCTGCGCAACCAGAAGGAGAACCCGGCCACCGGCCGCGTGCCCGACGAGAACTTCGCGCGCGAGGTGATGCAGCTGTTCTCCATCGGCCTGTACCAGCTCGAGCCCGACGGCAGGGTCAAGCTCGGCGCCGACGGCAAGCCGATCGAGACCTACACCGGCGAGGACATCGCCGGCCTCGCCAAGGTGTTCACCGGCTTCAGCTGGGCCGGCCCCGACACCAGCGACTCGCGCTTCTTCGGATCGTCGTCGGCGCAGGACCCCGACCGGCAGTGGATGCCGATGCAGGGCTACACGCGCTACCACTCGACCAGCGAGAAGCGCTTCCTCGGTGCCACGGTGGCGGCGCAGGGCACGGCCGATCCGAACGCGAGCCTGCGCGTCGCGCTCGACACCTTGGCCGCGCACCCGAACGTCGGTCCGTTCATCGGCCGGCAGCTGATCCAGCGGCTGGTCACCAGCAACCCGAGCCCCGGCTACGTCGCGCGGGTGGCGTCGGCCTTCGCCGACAACGGCAGCGGCGTGCGCGGCGACATGAAGGCGGTGGTGCGCGCCGTGCTGCTCGACCCCGAGGCGCGCGATCCGGCCGTCGCGCGCGACGCCGCCTACGGCAAGCTGCGCGAGCCGGTGCTGCGCCTGACCGCGCTGCTGCGCGCGTTCGGCGCCACGTCCGACAGCGGCCGCTGGCTGGTGGGCAGCACCGACGACGCGGGCACGCAGCTCGGCCAGACGCCGCTGCGCTCGCCGTCGGTGTTCAACTTCTACCGGCCCGGCTACGTGCCGCCGAACTCCGAGCTGGGCGCCGCCGGCCTCGCCGCGCCCGAGATGCAGATCACGCACGAGACCTCGGTGGCCGGCTACGCCAACTACATGCGCTCGGCGCTGCAGTCGGGCGTGGGCCAGAACGGGCCGAACTTCACGGCGCCGCGGCGCGACGTGCAGCTCGACCTCGCGCCCGAGATGGCGCTGGCCGACCGGCCCGCCGAACTGGTCGACCGCGTGCTCGCCAAGCTCGCCGGGGCGGCCGACACCGCGGCGCTCAAGCCCGACGTGCAGGCCGCGGTCGAGTCGATCGCCATCCCCGCGTTGCGCGCCGACGGCAGCAACCAGACGCAGGTCGACGATGCGAAGCGCAACCGCGTGCGCATGGCCGCGCTGCTCACCCTCGTGTCCACCGAATTCCTGGTGCAGAAATGAGCAAGATGCCCACCTCGTTGCAGGCCGCGTCGCGGCGCGAGTTCCTGCGCCGTGCCGGCGCGCTGTCGGTGATGGGCGGGGCGGCGCCGCTCGCGCTCAACCTCGCCGCGCTGGGCACGGCCGCGGCGCAGTCGGCCGGCGACTATCGAGCGCTGGTGTGCGTGTTCCTGTTCGGCGGCAACGACAGCTACAACACCGTGCTGGCCACCGACACCGCGTCGTGGAACAGCTACACGAGCGTGCGCAGCCAGGCGCCCGACCCGATCGCGCTGCGCGCCGCGGGCACGCCGCCCAATGCGTCGGCCGCGGCCGGCTCGCCCGACCGGCTGGGCGGCGTGCTGGCGCTGAACCCGATCAACGCGCAGGGACGCAGCTTCGCGCTGCACCCGCTGCTCGGCGGCCCGGCCAGCCTGTTCGCGGCCGGGCGGCTGGCGATCGTGCCCAACGTCGGACCGCTGCTGCGGCCCACCAGCAAGGCCGAGTACCGCACGTCGAGCTTCCCGAAGCCGGCCAAGCTGTTCTCGCACAACGACCAGCAGTCCACCTGGCAGACCTTCGCGGCCGAGGGCGCGCGCACCGGCTGGGGCGGGCGCATGGGCGACCTGCTCGCGTCGGGCAACAGCAACGCGATCTTCACCAGCATCTCGGCCAGCGGCAACGCGGTCTGGCTGGCCGGCCACACGGTGCTGCAGTACCAGGTGTCGACCGGCGGCGCCATCCGCATCGGCGGCACGGGCACCAGCACCTCGCTGTTCGGCTCGAGCAACGGCGTGACGCGGCTGCAGTCGGTCATGCGCGGGGCGCGCAGCCAGGACCTGTTCGCGCGCGACTTCGCCACGGTGGTGGGTCGCTCGATCGACGCCGAGGCCCAGGTGGCCGCGGCGCTGCCGGCCGCGGGCCAGGCGCCGCACGGCACGCCGCCGGCCAGCGGCGGCTACAACGCCGGCAACGACCCCCTGCTGCGCTACGACAACCCGCTCACCGGCGCGCAGGCGGCCAACCCGCTCGCGCAGCAGTTCCAGGTGGTCGCGCGCCTCATCGCCGCGCGCACGGCGCTCGGCGCGCGGCGGCAGGTGTTCTTCGTGAGCCTGGGCGGCTTCGACACGCACGACAACCAGAACCGCGGCCACGCCGACCTGATGGCGCGGCTGTCGCACGCGCTCGCGTACTTCGACAATGTGCTCGGCGCAATGGGCCTGCGCGACCAGGTGACCACGTTCACCATGAGCGACTTCGGGCGCACCTTCACGAGCAACGGCGACGGCACCGACCACGGCTGGGGCGCGCACCACTTCGTGATGGGCGGCGCGGTGCGCGGTCGCGACCTGTACGGCAACTTCCCGGCCTACGGCACGTCGGACGGGCGCGGCGACTTCACCAGCCCCCAGCAGATCGGCAACGGCTCGCTGCTGCCGGAGCTGTCGGTCGACCAGTACGGCGCCACCCTCGGCCGCTGGTTCGGGCTGAGCGACGCGCAGCTGCTCGACGTGTTCCCGAACCTCGCGCAGTTCGACGCGTCGCGGCGCAACCTCGGCTTCATGCTCTGAGAGCGTGGCGCCGTGCGAGCGTCAAGCGCGCTTACCGTGGGTTACGACTGAATCGTCCCGGCCCGCAACCCGACGCGCGGCGGCGCGTTCAATCCAACGAGGGCGGCCGTCGCCGGCCCGATGAGGACATCGATTCATGGATACCACCACGACCCAGGCCCCGTTCGAAGTGCAGCGCAAGCCCTGGCCGCGCACCGCGCTGCTGGCCGGCGCCGGACTCGCGATCGCCGGCGTGGGCCTCGCGGCCGGGCTGATGCTGCGCTCGCCGCAACAGCCGGCCGCAGCCGACATCGCCGCGGCCGGCAAGCCGCAGGCGCTCGTGTCCGCCGAGGGCGCCAAGGCCGGCCCGGGCAGCGCGGCGCGCAAGGCGCCGGCCGAGTCTGCCGGCCGCACCGCCGGCGGCCAGCCGATCCACCTCGACACGCAACCCGCCGCCAACACCTGCACCAACTGCGGGGTGGTCGAAGGCGTGCGCGCCTACCAGCGCAAGGGCGAGGCCTCCGGCGTCGGCGCCGTGGCCGGCGGCGTGATCGGCGGCGCGCTGGGCAACCAAGTCGGCAAGGGCAACGGCCGCACCGCCATGACGGTGATCGGCGCCGTGGGCGGCGGCATGGCCGGCCACGAGATCGAGAAGCGCGCCAAGAGCGAGACCTGGTACGAAGTGCGCGTGCGCATGGACGACGGCACCGTCCGCACCTTCAACCGCAAGACCGCGCCCGCGCCCGGCGAGCGCGTGATCGTCGAAGGCACGAGCTTCCGCAGCGCCGGCGCGGCGCCGCAGCAGCCTCAGGACGCTCCGCGCACGGTGCGCGTGTCGGCCGGGACCTGACGCGACGACCCGGCGCGGCGCCGTCGAAGCAAGCACGAAGCCGGCCTTTGCCGGCCTCGTCTTTTGCCGGCCTCGTGGTTTGCGGCAGGTCGGTGAGCGGCGGGCTTGCCCGCCCCGGCGCGCCGCACTGCCGCGCGCCGGGGCGTCGACCGGGCTCCCCCTCCCTGAGAGCTGTCGGCGTGGCCGCGGCCCGTGCGGGGTACCGCGGAAGCCTTCGACGCCGGGCTCGGTGCAAGCCGGGGCCTGCCGAGCGAGCCTGGTGTCGGGATCTGCGCGCGCTCCTCCTGACTCCTATTGCCAGTTCGCCGCGATGACGGGCTGCAAGGTGGCCGCGTAGTCCGGCGGCAAGGTCGACTGCCCCGCCGCCGGCGGCGCGAACGCCGCCATCGCATTGACGAGCTGCTGCACCTGCGACGCCAGCAAGGTCTGCCCGTCCGACAGGCGGAACGTCTCCACCTGGTTGGCTGCGCTCGTGTACCAGCCGTTGATCGTGAAGCGGTCGGTCGAGCCGATCACCGACATCTCGAGGTTGTTGCCCACGCGACGGAACCACAGCTGGTCGGCCGACACGCCGGCCAGGAGGTCGAGCCGGTCGTTGCCGCCCGCGTCGGTGAGTGTGTCGGCGCCGTCGCCGCGGCCCCACACGTAGATGTCGTGGCTGGTGGTCGAGGTGTCGGAGAGGGTGTCGGCGCCGAGACCGCCGCGGTAGGTGTCGTGGCCCGCCTCACCGAACAGTTGGTCGTTGCCCGCACCGCCGACGATGGCGTCGTCGCCGTTGCCGCCGGCGAGGTAGTCGTCGCCGTCGCCGCCGTCGAGGCTGTCGTTGCCGCCGCCGGCCCAGAGCGAGTCGTGGCCGGCGCCGCCGGCGAGGGTGTCGGCGGCCTCGGTGCCGTTGATGCTGTCGGCGCCGGCGGTGCCGGCAAACAAGCGCGCCTTGATGGCAGCGGCGTCCCAGACCGTGCCGTCGGCGAACTCGATGCGCTGCAAGTTGGCGTACTCCGGCGCGGTGGAGATGCCGCGCCAGGCGGAGTTGAAGGTGATCTTGTCGGTGCTGCCGTTGATCGAGACCTCGAGGTCGGCGTTCCAGCCCCAGTAGGAGTTGTAGGTCTGCCGCAGGGTGATCTGCTCGGCGCCGATGCCAGCGCCCAGGCGCAGCGTGTTGAGCTTGCCGGCGGTGCTGTCCTGGATCATGACCACCGAGTCGGCGCCGTCGCCGCGGCCGAAGACGTAGGTGTTGTGGCCCGAGCCGCCGTCGAGCGTGTCGTTGCCGGCCCCGCCGTTGAGCAAGTCGTGGCCGGCCTCGCCGAAGAGCCGGTCGGCGCCTGCACCGCCGACGATGGCGTCGTCGCCGTTGCCGCCGGCGAGGTAGTCGTCGCCGTCGCGACCCAGCAGCGAGTCTTCACCGTTGCCGCCGTACAAGGTGTCGTTGCCGGCCCCGCCGTCGAGGGTGTCGTTGCCTTCACCCGCAGTGAATGAGTTCGCGGCGGAGTTGCCCAAATAGGCGTCGTGGCTCGATGTGCCATGGGTTGCGGAATCGACGAACAGACCGGCCGGCGCGAACCGCAACCGCAGTGGCGAGTCCGCCGGCAAGGCCTCGACCCACGTGCGCAGCAGCGCCATGCCGTCGAAGCCGATCGACTGCAAGGTCTGCGAACCATAGCGATTCAGTTCGATGAGCGCCTCCAGCCCGCCTTGTGCCGAAGCTGAGTAGTCGGCGGCAAGTCGTGCGGCCAGCGCGGCTGTATCGAACCTCACCCCGTTCTCGTCGATCACCAGCTCGATCGCGTCGAGATACGGCTTCAGGCGCGTCTGCACCACCAGTGCCGAGTACACGCTCTCGCGCAGCGCGTCGTAGGCGCTCAGCATGATGGGCGCCTGGTTGGCGAACACGGTGTAGGTCAGCACGGGCTGCGGGTCGGCGTTGACCAGTGCCGACACCGGGTTCTGCATGCCGGCGTCGCCCACGCGCATGCCGTTGAAGACCTCCAGGATCGGGATGGCCCATTGCAGGCGGGCCGAGGCGGCGGCGTCGCCGGTCACCACGAAGCGGCGGTGCGGGTCGTCCGCCGGGCCGGGGGCCTGCACCTGGTTGGTCTCGGCCCACGCGCGCAGCACGTCGTCGAGCAGCGCCCGCTGCGCCTCGCGTGTGCCGGCCTGCGCGAACTGCTGCACCTTGGCGGCCAGCGCGGCGGCCGCCGGCGTGCCCAGGCTCATCGCCTCGCGCAGATCGCGCACCCAGCCCGAGCCGCCCATCTCGGGCAGCGCCAGCGCCTGCGCCGTGGGCGCCACCGGCTGCGTGAACTCCCGATAGAACGGGTTGTTCGACAGGTCCAGGTTCGCCGCCGTGGTGTCGCTGCTCACGGCCACGGAATCCACGTGCGTGGTCGTGCCGTTGCTGCGCGTGACGGTGGCCGTGCCGCTGACGACGTTGCCATTGCCCAGCGGGGTGCTGCCGGGGGTGACGCTCAGCGAGATGGCCGCGATGTTCTTCTGCGCCAGGGTGGACAGCTCGCCGGCCTGGCTGAGGCCGTCCTGGTTGAGGTCCTGCCACAGGCGCACCTGGGTGAACGCGGCGTCCTGCGCGTTGAACACCCCGTCGGCGTTGGCGTCGAGCTGCGCCAGCGCCGCAAAGCCGGTGGGCGCGTAGAGCGCATCGAGGCCCGGAGTACCCGACAGCACGGTGTCCACGCCGAAGAGCTCGCGGCCGGAGTCGATGGAGCCGTTGGCGTTGCGGTCCAGCACGAGCCAGGCGTCGTCGGGGCGCAGCCAGCCGGTGCCCGAGCGGATGCCGTCGGCGTTGTGGTCGAACAGCACCGGGTTGGAAGCCGAGCCGACGGTCTCGATGCCGTCGCCGTCGAGGTCGATGGCCAGCGGGTCGCGTGGCACGGGCGGGCGGGTGCGGGTGGCGGTGTGGTAGGTGGTGTTGACGCCGTAGGGGTCGATGCCGGCCCAGCCTTCGGAGTCCCAGGTGCCGGGCAGGCCCCACGGCCAAGGCAAGAAGTTCGGAATGCGACTCGCAATGGGCAACCAGCCGGTAGGAAGATCAATTCCGATGGAATCCATTGCCCCGTGGACCCAGGTTGTGCAGTTCTTGGCGTCACCGCGACTCAGGACGTCGTACTCCATGCCGGATGAGACAGTGAACTGCTTGTAGTCATGACCTGCTCCCCTCCAGCCGTACCAAGCTAAACGAGAGGGGGTCCGCCCATC
>CAZFET010000142.1:0-9045 GCA_964517545.1 uncultured Burkholderiaceae bacterium | reverse complement strand
GCCATCGTGCTGGTGGCGCCGCGCTCGCTCAGCGCGAACACCGACGCGCCGCGCACGATCTGCGGCGCAGCCAGCAGCAGCGCTAGACTGCCGAGGGCGCTGCGGCGCTTCATGGCGCGGCCTCGGTCGGAGTGGCGGCCAGTGCGCGCAGCATGGCGCGGCCCGTGGGGCTGAAGGCAGAGAGGGTCACGTCGCGTCGAGTCTCGTCGAGCGGGGAAAGTTCGATGCGCAGGTCGGGGCGCGGCAGCAGGCCTCCGGCCTTCTCGGGCCACTCGACGAGCTTCAGGCCCGGCCGCGCGAACGCGTCGCGCAGTCCGGCGTCCTCCCACTCGCGCGGGTCGGCGAAGCGGTAGAAGTCGAAGTGCGACACCGCCAGGCCCGGCAGTTCGTACGGCTCCATCAGCGCGTAGGTCGGGCTCCTGATGCGCCCGCCGACGCCGAGCGCGCGCAGCAGGTGGCGCACGAAGGTGGTCTTGCCGGCGCCCAGCGGGCCGCGCAGCTCGATGAAGGCATCGTGCGCCGCGCGCTGCGCGGCCAGCGCAGCCGCCGCGTCGCGGCACGCCGCTTCGTCGAGCCAGTGCAGCCGCGCGGTTGCTAGGATCGGATCATGGTCGCGCTGGACGAGGGCATCGGTCGCCGCATCGACGGCGATGACCTCGTCGCGCGCTTGCGCGCCTGGGGTCATGAGCTCGGATTTTCCCAGATCGGTGTGGCGGGAGTCGACCTCTCGACGGCCGAAGAGGGCTTGCTGTGCTGGCTCGGCAACGGTTTCCACGGCGCGATGGACTACATGGCCCGCCATGGCCTGAAGCGCGCACGGCCGCACGAGCTGGTGCCGGGCACGGCGAGCGTGATCACCGCGCGCGTGGACTACCTGCCGCGCGAGCCGTCCGCGCGGCCGCCCGACGGCTGGCAGGCGATCGAGTGGCGGCGCCTCGCCGACCCGTCGCGTGCCACGGTGTCGGTCTACGCGCGCGGCCGTGACTACCACAAGGTGCTGCGCGCGCGGCTGCAGCGCCTGGCCGATCGCGTCGCCGACGCGGTCGGGCCGTTCGGCCATCGCGTGTTCACCGACTCCGCGCCGGTGCTCGAGGTCGAGCTCGCGGTGCGCAGCGGGCTGGGCTGGCGCGGCAAGCACACCCTGGCGCTCGCGCGCGACGCCGGCTCGACCTTCTTCCTCGGCGAGATCTTCGTCGACCTCGCGCTGCCGGCCACGCCGCCGACCGACGCGCACTGCGGCACCTGCAGCGCCTGCATCGACGCGTGCCCGACGCGTGCCATCGTCGCGCCGTACCGGCTCGACGCCCGCCGCTGCATCTCGTACCTCACGATCGAGCACCCGGGCCCGATCCCGCCGGAGCTGCGCGCGCCGATGGGCAACCGCATCTACGGCTGCGACGACTGCCAGCTCGCGTGCCCGTGGAACAAGTACGTGCAGCGCGCGCTGCTGCCCGACTTCGCCGTGCGCGAGCCGTTCGCCGACCCGACCCTGCTCGAGCTGTGGGCCTGGGACGAAGCGCGCTTCCTGCGCGCCACCGAAGGCAGCGCGATCCGCCGCATCGGCTTCGAGCGCTGGCAGCGCAACCTCGCGGTCGCGCTGGGCAATGCGTGGCGCGAGCGCGCCGACCCGGCGCTGCACGATGCGCTGCGCGCGCGCCGCGCATCGGCCTCGCCGCTCGTGCGCGAACACACCGACTGGGCTCTCGTGCAGCGCGCACGCCGCGCCTGATCCGCGCGCGATCGGCAATCCGCAGCGCGCTGCTGCGGTTTCGATCCGACACTCGATCCGGCGCGCGATCTTTGGTACGGTCGCCTCATGGAAGGCCTGCCGCTCGACAGCGGCGGGCGCCTCGCGCCCGCACTGTTCCTCGACTTCGACGGCACCCTGGTCGGCATCGCGCGCCGGCCCGACGAGGTGCGACCCGACCCCCGCCTGCCGCCCGCGCTGCGCCGCCTGCACGGCGCGCTCGACGGCGCGCTGGCGATCGTGAGCGGGCGGCCGCTGGCCGAGATCGACGCGCTGCTCGCGCCGCTGCGCCTGCCCGGCGCGGGCGCGCACGGCATCGAGCGGCGCGGCCCCGACGGGCAGCTGCGCGTGCGCGCGGGCGCGCCGCCCGATCACGTGATCGACGTCGCGCGCGAACTCCAGCGCCGCCACGCCGGGCTGCGCGTGGAGATCAAGCCCTCGACCCTGGCGCTGCACTTCCGCGAGGCGCCGGCGCTGGAGGCCTTGTGCGTCGACGCCGCGCGCGCCGCCGTCGCGGCTACCCCCGGCTGGGCGGTGCAGCTCGGCAAGTGCGTGGCCGAGATCCGCCCGCACGACGTGACCAAGGGCCGCACGATCGAGTGGTTCATGGCGGCGCCGCCGTTCGCCGGCCGGCTTCCCGTGTTCGTGGGCGACGACGACGCCGACGAGGACGGCTTCGAGGTCGTGCAGGCCGCCGGCGGACTCGGCGTGAAGGTCGGGCCGGGCCCGACGCGCGCGCGCATGCGCCTCGATTCGCACCACGACGTGCTCGCGTGGCTGGAGCGCCTGGCGCAGTCCGTCGAGTCCCGCGCGTCCGAGCGGCACGCGGCCGGGGTCGTTCGATGAGCGCGCCGGGCCGCTGCCGGGCGCTCGCCGCGCGGCACGCAGCGCGGAGGGTCATGCGTTGAGCCGTTCGCTCGAGCTCGGCGTCATCGGCAACTGCGCGATCAGCGCGCTGGTCTCGGACGACGGGCGCATCGTGTGGTCGTGCCTGCCGCGCTTCGACGGCGACCCGGTGTTCTGCTCGCTGCTCGACGACGGCAGCGCCGACGGTGCGTTCGCGGTCGAGCTCGAGGGCATGGTGCGCAGCGAGCAGGCCTACGACGACGGCACCGCGATCCTGCGCACGCGGCTGCTCGACGCGTCGGGGCAGGGCATCGAGATCACCGACTTCGCGCCGCGCTTCCCGCTGCACGACCGCATGTTCCGGCCGGCGCAGCTGGTGCGGCGCGTGCGCCCGATCGCCGGGCACCCGCGCGTGCGCGTGCGGCTGCGCCCGCGCTTCGACTGGGGCCGCGTCGCACCGGGCTGCGTGCGCGGCAGCAACCACCTGCGCTTCGTCGGCCCGCAGCTCACCTTGCGCGTCACGACCAACGCGCCGCCCACCTACCTGCTCGACGAGACCTGGTTCTCGCTGCACGGCCCCGTGAGCTTCCTGCTCGGGCCCGACGAGACGCTCGACGGCGGCGTCGAGGCCACCGCGCGCGACTTCGAGGAGCGCAGCTCGATGTACTGGCGCCAGTGGACGCGCGCGCTCGCGCTGCCGCTGGAGTGGCAGGACGCGGTGATCCGCGCGGCCATCACCCTGAAGCTGTGCCTGTTCGAGGAAACGGGCGCGATCGTCGCGGCCATGACCACGAGCATCCCCGAGGCGCCGCACAGCCAGCGCAACTGGGACTACCGCTACTGCTGGCTGCGCGATGCGTTCTTCGTGGTGCGCGCGCTCAACAGCCTGAGCGAAGTCGGCACGATGGAGGACTACCTGCGCTGGCTGCACGACGTGGTGCGCGGCGCGGCCGGCGGACCGGGGGCCGCGCACGTGCAGCCGCTGTACGGCATCGGGCTCGAACGCGACCTGACCGAACAGGTGCTCACGCACCTGAAGGGCTACCGCGGCATGGGGCCGGTGCGGGTGGGCAACCAGGCGGCCGAGCACTTCCAGCACGACGTGTACGGCAACATCGTGCTCGGCGCGGCGCAGGCCTTCCACGACCGGCGGCTGTTCCGCCGCGCCGACCGGCGCGATTTCGAGCTGCTCGAGGTCATGGGCGAACGCGCCTGGGCGCTGCACGACCAGCCCGACGCCGGCATGTGGGAGCTGCGCACGCGCTCGCGCGTGCACACGTCGTCGGCGCTCATGAGCTGGGCCGCGTGCGACCGGCTGGCCAAGATCGCGCAGGCGCTCGGCCTGCCCGAGCGCGTGGCGCTGTGGCGCGAACGCGCGTCGAGGATCCGCGAGACCGTGCTTGCGCGCGCCTGGAACGACGAGCGGCGCGCCTTCGTCGAGAGCTTCGACGGCCACGACCTCGACGCCAGCGTGCTGCTGATGGCCGAGGTGGGCTTCCTCGATCCGCGCGACCCGCGCTTCGTGGCCACCGTCGAGGCGCTCGAGGCCACCTTGTGCGACGGCCCGTTCATGCGCCGCTACGAGGCGCCCGACGACTTCGGCCGGCCCGAGACCGCGTTCAACATCTGCGCCTTCTGGCGCATCGACGCGCTCGCGCGCATCGGGCGACGTTCGCAGGCGCGCGAGATCTTCGAGGCGCTGCTGGCGCGACGCAACCGGCTCGGCCTGCTGTCGGAAGACACGCACCCGCAGACCGGCGAGCCGTGGGGCAACTTCCCGCAGACCTACTCGATGGTCGGCGTGATCAACGGCGCGGTGCGGCTGTCGGCGCCGTGGGACACGGTGATCTGAGGGCCGCCGCCGCGATGCCGCGCCTGGTGGTCGTCTCCAACCGCGTCGCCGATCCGCGCAAGACGGCGGCCGGCGGCCTGGCCGTGGCGCTGGGCGAGACGCTCGCCTCCAGCGGCGGCCTGTGGTTCGGCTGGAGCGGGCGCATCGTCGACGCGCGCAGCGCGGCCGAGACGCCGGTGCAGCGCCAGCGCAGCGGCGCCGTCACCCTGGCCACGGTCGACCTGAGCCAGGACGAGCACGACGCGTACTACCTCGGCTTCTCGAACCGCGTGCTGTGGCCGGTGTTCCACTACCGGCTCGACCTCGCCGACTTCGAAGGCGGCACCTTCGACACCTACCGGCGCGTCAACCGTCGCTTCGCGCGCCAGCTCGCCGCGCTGCTGCAGCCCGACGACGTGCTGTGGGTGCACGACTACCACCTCATCCCGCTGGGCGACGAGTTGCGCGCGCTGGGCGTGCGCAACCGCATCGGCTTCTTCCTGCACATCCCGCTGCCGCCGCCGCAGGTGCTCGCGGCCATCCCGGGCCACGAGTGGCTGATGCGCGCGCTGTTCGCCTACGACCTGGTCGGCCTGCAGAGCCAGACCGACCTCGCGCACTTCGATCGCTACGTGCAGGCCGAGGCCGGCGCCGAGAAGCTGCCCGACGGGCACTACCGCGCGTTCGGCCGCATCGTGCGCGCCGGCGCGTTCCCGATCGGCATCGACGTCGACGAGTTCCATCGCCTGACGCGGCTCGACGAGGCCGAGGAAATGCACACCTTGATGCGCGAGCAGTACTCGAAGCGCAAGCTGCTGGTCGGCGTGGACCGGCTCGACTATTCCAAGGGCCTGCCGCAGCGGCTGCGCGCGCTGCGCACCCTGCTCGAACGCCACCCCGAGCACCGCTCGGTGGCCACCTTGATCCAGATCGCCTCGCCGACGCGCGAGGACGTCGAGGCCTATGCGCGCATCCGCCGCGAGCTCGAGCAGCTGGCCGGCGCGATCAACGGCGACTTCGGCGAGCTCGACTGGATGCCGGTGCGCTACATCCATCGCACGGTGGCGCGGCGTCGCCTCGCCGGCCTGCTGCGCGCCGGCCGCGTGGCGCTGGTGACGCCGCTGCGCGACGGCATGAACCTCGTGGCCAAGGAGTTCGTCGCCGCGCAGGAC
The DNA here is from genome assembly GCA_964517545.1 of uncultured Burkholderiaceae bacterium. GTDB lineage: Bacteria > Pseudomonadota > Gammaproteobacteria > Burkholderiales > Burkholderiaceae_C > CAZFET01. Next base: position 3,449 of record CAZFET010000142.1, on the reverse strand, counting down.
GCCGACGATCCCGGCGTGCTGGTGCTGCCGCGCTTCGCGGGCGCGGCCGAGCAGCTGCGCGAGGCGCTGCTGGTCAATCCGTACGACGTGGAGGCCGCGGCGCGCGCGATCGACCGCGCGCTCGGCATGCCGATCGAGGAGCGGCGCGAGCGCCACGCGGCGCTGCTGAAGCGGCTGCGCGAGCACGACGTGCACTGGTGGCGCCGCGGCTACCTCGACGCGCTGCAGCAGGCGCGGCGCGAGCCCGAGGCGCCGGGCGCCGGATGAGCGACGTCATATTCGACGACGACGGCAACGTGCACTTCGTGCCCAACGGCTCGATCACGACCGTGGTCGACATGAGCCGCGGCTTCGCGCAGGCGGTGATCGACGTCGGCGTGGCGTACCGCGAGGACATCGACCGCGCGATCGGCGTGATGCGCGAGGTCGGCCGCGGCCTGCGCGACGACCCGGAGTTCGGCCCGCGCATCCTCGACGATCTCGAGATGGCCGGCGTCGAGCGGCTGGCCGACTCGGCCGTGATCGTGCGCTGCCGCTTGCGCGTGCGTCCGCTCGAGCAGTGGGGCGTGCGGCGCGAGTACCTGCGCCGGCTCAAGCGCGCCTTCGACGAGCGCGGCATCGAGATCCCGTACCCGCACCTCACGGTGTACCCGGGCCGCGACGCCGCGTTCGGCGTGACGCCGCTCAGCCCGTCGCCAGCGCCAGCGCCACCGGCACGCTGACCATGCCGAGCAAGGTGCTCACGCTCACCAGCCCGGCGACGTACGGACCGTGGCCGCCCAGGCGCGCGGCCAGCACGTACGAACTCGACGCCGTGGGCAGCGCAGCGAACGCGATCAGGATCTGGCGTTGACCTTCGGGCAGCGCGAGCGCCAGCGCCAGCCCGCAGGCCACGCCCGGCAGCACCGCGTGACGGATCGCGAGCAGCGCGGCGGCGAGTCCGGGGGCTTGCTTCAGCGCGCCGAAGCGCAGGCCGGCGCCCACGGCCATGAGCCCGAGCGGCAGCGCGGCCAGGCCGATGCGGTGGACCGTGGTGGCCACCGGGTCGGGAAAGCGCAGCCCGGCGAGGTTGGCCGCGAGGCCGGCCAGCGTGCTCAGGATCAGCGGGTTGCGCAGCAGCTCGCGCAGGTAGCTGTGGCCGCCGTGGCGCGCCAGCGGCCACACCGCGGCCACGTTGCACAGCGGCACGCACAGCGCCACGATCAGCGCGATCCAGGCCACGCCCTGCGCGCCGCCCAGGCGCTCGGCCAGCGCGAGCGCGACGTAGGAGTTGAAGCGGAACGCGCACTGCGCGCCCGACGCGTGCAGCGAGCGATCCACCCCCGGCCAGCGCGCCAGCGCGTAGGCCAGCGCAACGCCCGTAGCCACCGTGGCCAGGCCCGCGGCGGCCAGCGGCAAGGTGGTGGCCGGCGACAGCGGGCTGCGCACGATCGAGCCGAACAGCAGCACCGGGAAGAGCAGGTAGTACACCAGGCGCTCGGCGCCGTCCCACACGCTGCGGTCGAGCGCCGTGTAGCGGCAGGTGACGAAGCCCACGACGATGAGCAGGAAGTCGGGCAGCAACAGCAAGGCCGTGGACATGCGGGCAGTGTGCCAGCCGGCGATGTCGGTGATTCCCACGACGCGCGCCGTGCACGGCTCGTGCAGCATCGGCGTTGAAGCCCGACCGCCGATGCGCCCGCCCGACGTCACCGTGACCCGCCGCCTGCTCGCCGTCGCCATCGTGGTGGTCGCCGCGGCCGGCGCGAGCGGCGCGCCGCGCACGCTGGCCGCGCCGGTGGTGATCGAGGGCCTGAGCTTCGACGACCGCCTGCAGCTCGGCGACAGCACGCTGGTGCTCAACGGCGTGGGCCTGCGCGCCGTGGCCTGGCTCAAGGGCTACGCGGCCGGCATGTACCTCACGCAGCGCGCCGCGACACCGGCCGCCGCGCTGGCCGCGCCGGGGCCGAAGCGCATCCGCATGCGCATGCTGCTAGACGTCGACTCGGCCGAGTTCGCCAAGGCCGTGGACAAGGGCTTTCGTCGCAACACGCCCGAAGCCGAGCAGGCGCGCATCGCCGATCGCGCGCCCCAGTTCGACGCGGCGATCCGCGCCATCGGCCCCGTCAGGCGCGGCGACATGATCGACCTCGACTACCTGCCCGGGCGCGGCACGGCCTTGCTTCTGAACGGCAAGCCGCGCGGGCCGGTGCTGCCGGGCGAGGACTTCTACGGCGCCGTGATGCGCATCTTCCTCGGCGAGCGGCCGGTCGACGCCGAGCTCAAGGCCGGGCTGCTGGGCCGCCCGCCGCGCTGAGGCCGGCGCCGAGGGCATACTCCCGCAGCTTCGAATTCCGACCCTTCACCAGGAGACCCGTGCAATGAAACGTGCCATGTTGTTCGCCGCCTCGTTCGCGCCGGCCGCCCCGCCCGCGCAGGCCCAAGGCTACCCGAACAAGCCCGTCCGGCTGGTCGTGCCCTTCGCGCCGGGAGGCACCACCGACATCATCGCCCGCGTGGTCAGCGAGAAGGCCAACGCCGCGCTCGGCCAGACGCTGGTGGTCGAGAACAAGGCCGGCGGCGGCGGCTCGATCGGCGCGCTCGAGGTCGTCAAGGCCGCGCCCGACGGCTACACCCTGGGCATGGCCACGGTGTCGACCACGGCGGCCAACCCGGCGATCAACGCGAAGATCGGCTACAGCCCGACGGCCGACTTCACGCCCATCATCAACATCGCGGCCACGCCGAACGTGATCGCGGTGCATCCGTCGTTCCCGGCCAAGGACTACAAGACCTTCCTCGAGGTGCTGAAGAAGAACCCGGGCAAGTACAGCTACGCGAGCTCGGGCACCGGCGGCATCGGCCACCTGCAGATGGAGCTGTTCAAGAGCCTGTCGGGCACCTTCGTCACGCACATCCCGTACCGCGGCGCCGGCCCGGCGCTGAACGACACGGTGGCCGGCCAGGTGCCGATCATCTTCGACAACATGCCCTCGGCGCTGCCCTTCATCCGCGACGGCCGGCTGGTGCCCATCGTCGTGGCTGCGCCCACGCGCCTGGCGCAGCTGCCCAACGTGCCGACGTTCAAGGAGGTCGGCCTCGAGCCGGTCAACCGCATGGCCTACTACGGCGTGCTCGGACCCAAGGGCCTGCCGAAGGACGTGGTCGAGAAGGTCCACGCGGCCATCAAGAAGACCTCGGAGCTGCCCGACGTGCGCAAGCGCATCGAGGACACCGGCTCGCTGCTGGTGCTCAACACGCCCGAGCAGTTCGCCGAGCAGATCAAGGCCGAGTTCGAGGTCTACAAGAAGGTCGTCGACCAGCAGAAGCTCAAGCTCGACTGAGGTGGCGCGCAAGGGCGTGCCGCAGCCGGCCGCCCCCGCTGGCGGGGCGCCGGCCGCGGTGTCGGCGCGAGCGGCGCGAGCGGCGGCCGACGCGACGACCGACGCGTCGATCGATGGGTCGATCGA
>CAZFET010000141.1:8727-9101 GCA_964517545.1 uncultured Burkholderiaceae bacterium | reverse complement strand
CGCCGAGAAGATCTGCAAGATCATGGACCAGGCGATGAAGGTGGGCGCGCCGGTCATCGGCCTCAACGATTCGGGAGGGGCCCGGATCCAGGAGGGCGTCGCCTCGCTCGCCGGCTATGCCGAGGTGTTCCAGCGGAACGTCGACGCTTCGGGCGTGGTGCCCCAGATCTCCTGCATCATGGGGCCCTGCGCCGGCGGCGCCGTCTATTCGCCGGCCATGACCGACTTCATCTTCATGGTGAAGGACAGCTCGTACATGTTCGTCACCGGCCCCGAGGTGGTGAAGACCGTCACCCACGAGGAGGTGAGCGCCGAGGAGCTCGGCGGCGCGACCACGCACACCGCCAGGAGCGGCGTGGCCGATCTCGCGTTCG
>CAZFET010000141.1:4057-8717 GCA_964517545.1 uncultured Burkholderiaceae bacterium | reverse complement strand
CGAGCTGGGGCGTTGTGTTTTTTAATGCTACGGCGGCCACCGGGAGCTACACGGCGAAGCACGCTCTTTCGCTACACGACGCGCGTCCGATCTCGCGTTCGAGAACGACGTCGAGGCGATCCTGATGCTCAGGCGCTTCTTCAACTACCTGCCGCTGTCCAACCGCGAGAAGCCGCCGCTGCGCCCGAGCGAGGACCCGGCCGACCGCATCGACCTGTCGCTCGACACGCTGGTGCCCGACAACCCCAACAAGCCCTACGACATGAAGGAGCTGATCCTGAAGGTCGTGGACGACGGCGACTTCTTCGAGCTGCAGCCCGACTACGCGAAGAACATCGTCATCGGCTTCGCGCGCATGGAAGGCCGCACGGTGGGCATCGTCGCCAACAACCCGATGGTGCTGGCCGGCTGCCTCGACATCAAGTCGAGCATCAAGGCGGCGCGCTTCGTGCGCTTCTGCGACGCCTTCCACATCCCGGTGATCACCTTCGTCGACGTGCCGGGCTTCATGCCGGGCACGAGCCAGGAGTACGGCGGCATCATCAAGCACGGCGCGAAGCTGCTGTACGCCTATGCCGAGTGCACCGTGCCGAAGGTGACCGTCATCACGCGCAAGGCCTACGGCGGCGCCTACGACGTGATGAGCTCCAAGCACCTGCGCGGCGACGTCAACTTCGCCTGGCCCAATGCCGAGATCGCGGTGATGGGAGCGAAGGGCGCGGTGGAGATCATCTTCCGCGAGGACAAGGGCGACCCGGCCAAGCTGGCCGCGCGCGAGGCCGAATACAAGGCGCGCTTCGCCAACCCCTTCGTCGCCGGCGCGCGCGGCTTCATCGACGACGTGATCCAGCCGCACGAGACGCGCAAGCGCATCTGCCGCTCGCTGGCGATGCTGCGCGACAAGAAGCTGGAGAACCCGTGGCGCAAGCACGGGAACATTCCGCTGTAGGACGACCACCATTCGCCCTGAGCTTGTCGAAGGGCCGGGCGAACGCAACCACGGCTTCGACGAGCTCAGCCCGAACGGACACTCATGTTCACCAAGATCCTGATCGCGAGTCGCGGTGAAAGCGGCCGGCAGGCCGCTTCGGCGAAGCCACGTTGCATGGTGCGCGCAGCGCACGCAGGCGACTTCGACCCGATGGAGGCCCAGCATGTTTAGCAAGATCCTCATCGCCAATCGGGGCGAAATCGCCTGCCGCGTCATCAAGACGGCACGCAAGATGGGCATCGCGACCGTGGCCGTCTACTCCGAGGCCGACCGCGACGCGCGCCATGTCGAGCTGGCCGACGAGGCCGTGCCGATCGGGCCGGCGCCGTCGCGCGAGTCGTACCTCGTCGCCGACAGGATCATCGCGGCCGCGAAGCATACCGGCGCGCAGGCGATCCACCCCGGCTACGGCTTCCTGTCGGAAAACGAGGACTTCGCGCGTCGCGTCGAGGAGGAGGGGCTGGTCTTCATCGGCCCCAAGCACTACAGCATCGCCGCGATGGGCGACAAGATCGCGTCGAAGAAGCTCGCGACCGAGGCGAAGGTCAACACCATACCCGGCTGGAACGACGCGATCGAATCGCCCGAGCAGGCGGTGCGCATCGCCGGCGACATCGGCTATCCGGTGATGATCAAGGCGAGCGCCGGCGGCGGCGGCAAGGGCCTGCGCGTGGCGTGGAACGACAAGGAGGCCTTCGAGGGCTTCGGCTCGTGCCGCAACGAGGCGCGCGCGAGCTTCGGCGACGACCGCGTGTTCATCGAGAAGTTCGTCGAGGAGCCGCGCCACATCGAGATCCAGGTGCTGGGCGACGCGCACGGCAACGTGGTCTACCTGTGGGAGCGCGAGTGCTCGATCCAGCGCCGCCACCAGAAGGTGATCGAGGAGGCGCCGTCGCCGTTCATCAGCGAGGCCACGCGCAAGGCCATGGGCGAGCAGGCGGTGGCGCTCGCGAAGGCGGTGCGGTACCAGAGCGCGGGCACGGTGGAGTTCGTGGTCGGCAAGGACCAGAGCTTCTACTTCCTCGAGATGAACACGCGCCTGCAGGTCGAGCACCCGGTCACCGAGTGCATCACGGGACTCGACCTCGTGGAGCTGATGATCCGCGTGGCCGCCGGCGAGAAGCTGCCGTTCGGCCAGGCCGACATCCGGCGCGAGGGCTGGGCGATCGAGTGCCGCATCAACGCCGAGGATCCGTTCCGCAACTTCCTGCCGTCGACGGGCCGGCTGGTGCGCTACCGGCCGCCGCCGGAGACGATGAGCGCGGCCTCGCCGCGCGGGCTTCGACAGGCTCAGCCCGAACGGGGCGCGGGTGACCCCCGCCCCGTGCGCCCTGAGCTCGTCGAAGGGCCTGCGCATCGTGAGCCCGTCGAACGGACTGAGCTCGTCGAAGGGCCTGCGTCCACCCCCGCGCTCGCGTTCGGCGGCGTGCGCGTCGACACCGGCGTGTACGAAGGCGGCGAGATCCCGATGTACTACGACTCGATGATCGCCAAGCTCATCGTGCACGGCCGCGACCGCGCCGAGGCGATCGCGCGCATGCGCGAGGCGCTCAACGGGTTCGTGATACGCGGCATCTCGAGCAACATCCCGTTCCAGGCGGCGCTGCTGGCGCATCCGAAGTTCGTCGCGGGCGACTTCAACACCGGCTTCATCGCCGAGCACTATGCCGGCGGCTTCCGCGCCGAGGACGTGCCGCACGACGATCCGCCGTTCCTGGTGGCGCTGGCGGCCTTCGTGCGGCGCAAGGCGCGCGAGCGCGCGGCCGGCATCAGCGGGCAGGTGCCGGGGCACGGCGTCAAGAACGTGAGGGACCTCGTGGTGGTGGTGCTCGCGGCCGACGGCCGGCACGCCTTCCACGACGTGCACGTCGCCGACTTCGAGCCCGGCAGCGGCCGCGCGGCCATCAGCGTCGGCGAGCGGCACTACGTCATCGAGAGCCGCACGCCGCTGGGCGAGATCCGCATGACCGGCCTGGTCAATGGCCAGCCGTTCACGGCGCAGGTCGACCGCGGCGGCGCGAAGCGGCCGCTGGCGCTGCGCGTGGCGCACAACGGCACGCAGATCGACGCGATGGTGCTGCTGCCGCGGGCGGCCGAGCTGTTGCGCCTGATGCCGCACAAGCCGCCGCCGGACACGAGCAAGCTGCTGCTGTCGCCCATGCCGGGCTTGCTGGTGGACGTGGCCGTGCAGCCGGGGCAGAAGGTGCAGGCCGGCGAACGGCTCGCGGTGATCGAGGCCATGAAGATGGAGAACATCCTGACGGCCACCCAGGACGTGGTGGTCGGCGAGCTGCTGGCGAAGAAGGGCGAGAGCCTGGCCGTCGACCAGCCGATCCTGAGCTTCCGCTGAGGTGCGCGCGATGAACTCCGGCAAGCCCTTTCGCATCCTCGGCATCCAGCAGATCGCCATCGGCGGGCCCGACAAGCAGCGGCTGAAGTCGCTGTGGGTCGACGTGCTCGGGCTGCAGGTGAAGAGCACGTTCGCGAGCGAGCGCGAGAACGTCGACGAGGACATCTGCGAGCTCGGCCGCGGGCCGCACGCGGTGGAGGTCGACCTGATGCAGCCGCTCGACCCGCACCGCAAGCCCGCGGTGCACGCCACGCCGCTGAACCACGTGGGGCTGTGGGTCGACGACCTGCCGAAGGCCGTGGCGTGGATGACCGCGCGCGGCGTGCGCTTCGCGCCGGGCGGCATCCGCAAGGGCGCGGCCGGCCACGACATCTGCTTCATCCACCCGAAGGCGAGCGACGAGTTCCCGATCGGCGGCGAAGGCGTGCTGATCGAGCTGGTGCAGGCGCCGCCGGACGTGGTGGCCGCGCTGGGCTGAACGCGTCGCGCGCGGCTCAGCGCTTGGCGGGCCTCGGCGGGGGCGGCGACGGCGCCGGCAGCGCCTGCTGCCGCAGGTGCTCCACCAGCAGGCGCACGCTGGCCGGCACACGCGCGTCGGCGCGCGTCACCACCACGAAGCGGCGCAGCGCCCAGCGGTCCGACAGCGGCACCATCGCCGTACCGGCGCTGCGCGCGTGCCACTCGATGGCCTCGCGCGGCAGCACGGCCGGGCCGAAGCCCGCGGCGACCAGGCGCGCGGCGGCGTCCATGCCCGAGACCTGCACGCGATAGACGAGCGAGCGGCCGAGCCGTGCCGCCTCGCGGCGCAGCAAGGTGTCCATCGTGCCGCCGGGCGCGACGCCGACGTGCACCAGGCCCACCGCCTCGGCGAAGCTCAGGCGCTTGCGGCCGGCCAGCGGATGCGCCGGCGGCAGCGCGACGCACAGCCGGTCGGTGCGGTACGGCGTCGTCTTCAGCCCCGTGAGGTCCACCGCGTCCCACAGCACGCCGGCGTCGGCGGCGCCTTCGCGCACGGCGCGCACGATCTCCGGACTGACGCGCTCGTCGAGGCTCACGCGCACGGCCGGATGACGCGCCACGAACGCGCCGATGTCGTCGGCCAGCTTCTCGGCCAGCACCGACGGCGCGGCCACCACGCGCACGCTGCCTTGCACGCCGCTCGCGAACTCCGACAGCTCGGCGTGCATGCGCTGCATCGCGCCCAGCACGTCGCGCGCCTGGCGCAGGAAGGCCTCGCCGGCGGCCGTGGGCTCGATGCCGCGACGCCCGCGCACCAGCAGCGGCGTGCCGATGTCGCGCTCGATCGCGGCGATGCGCTT
>CAZFET010000141.1:0-4047 GCA_964517545.1 uncultured Burkholderiaceae bacterium | reverse complement strand
GGCCGAGGCGACGATGGCCTCGCGCTCGGCCGCGCGCGCGATGTTGCGCTCCTCGCAGACCGCGACGAACAGGCGCAGGGTCACGGGATCGAAGTGCCGGCCGATGGGCCGGGCGGACAGCCGGTCTGCCATGCCGAACGGGAACGCCGAGGGTTCCGAAATACCGTCGATGATGCCGCGCGGAATGCCTACAGTGCAGGCCATGAACCCTGAGCGAGCCCGTGAAGCCGTGGTGATCCGCGAGGTCGGCCTGCGCGACGGCCTGCAAAGCCTCGCGCGCGTGCTGCCGACCGACTGCAAGCGGCAGTGGATCGCCGAGGCCCATGCCGCCGGCCTGCGCGAGATCGAGGTCGGCTCGTTCGTGCCGGCGCGCCTGCTGCCGCAGCTGGCCGACACCGCCGAGCTGGTGGCCTTCGCGCGCGGCCTGCCCGGCCTGGTGACCTCGGTGCTGGTGCCCAACCTGAAGGGCGCCGAGCGCGCGCTCGAGTGCGGCGCCGATGCGATGCTGGTGCCGCTGTCGGCGAGCCGCGCGCACAGCCTGGCCAACCTGCGCAAGCCGCCCGACGACGTGGTGCGCGAGATCGGCGCGATGGTCGCCGCGCGCGACGCGGCCGGCTCGGCCTGCCGCGTCGAGGTGGGCATCAGCACGGCCTTCGGCTGCACCTTGCAAGGCAGAGTCGAGCCCGACGACGTGCTGCGCCTGGTGCAGGCCGTGCTCGACGCCGGCGCCGACCGGGTCGGCCTGGCCGACACCGTGGGCTACGCCGACCCGGCGCAGGTGGCCGCGCTGTTCGAGCGCTGCTTCCGCGTGGCCGGCGAGCGCCTGGCCTGCGGGCACTTCCACGATACGCGCGGGCTCGGCATGGCCAACGTCTACGCCGCCTGGCAAGTCGGCGTGCGCCGCTTCGACGCCTGCCTGGCCGGCATCGGCGGCTGCCCGCACGCGCCCGGCGCGAGCGGCAACGTCGCCACCGAGGACGTGGCCTACCTGTTCGCGAGCATGGGCGTGCCCACCGGCGTGCGCTTCGAGCCGCTGATGGCGCTGCGCGGGCGGCTCGCGCAGTGGCTCGACGGCGAGAGCCTGCACGGCGCGATCTGGCGCGCGGGGCTGCCGAAGACCCTGCTCGCCGCCTGAGCCGCGGCGCGAGGCACTCCATGAACGACACGTCGAACCACGATCGCGCGCCCGACCCCGACCTCGACCCCGCGCACGCGACCGGCGCGCCGCAGCCGCTGCGAGGTCTGCGCGTGATCGAGTTCACCCACATGGTGATGGGCCCGACCTGCGGCATGGTGCTGGCCGACCTGGGCGCCGAGGTGGTGAAGGTCGAGCCGATCGACGGCGACCGCACGCGCCGCCTGCTCGGCGCCGGCACGGGCTTCTTCCCGATGTTCAACCGCAACAAGAAGAGCATCGCGCTCGACCTCGCGCAGCCCGACGGCGCGGCGCTCGCGCGCCGGCTGTGCGCCACGGCCGACGTGGTGCTCGAGAACTTCAAGCCCGGCACGATGGTGAAGTACGGGCTCGACCACGCGTCGCTCTCGGCGTCGAACCCGAAGCTGGTCTACGTGAGCCACAAGGGCTTCCTGCCCGGGCCCTACGAGCACCGCACCGCGCTCGACGAGGTGGTGCAGATGATGGGCGGGCTGGCCTACATGACCGGACGGCCGGGCGATCCGCTGCGCGCCGGCTCGAGCATCAACGACATCATGGGCGGCCTGTTCGGCGCGATCGGCGTGCTGGCCGCGCTGGTGCAGCGCGGCATCACCGGCCGCGGCATGGAAGTGCAGTCGGCGCTGTACGAGAACAACGTGTTCCTCGTCGGGCAGCACATGCTGCAGTACGCGATGACCGGCCGGCCGGCCGCACCGATGCCCGCGCGCATCTCGCCGTGGGCCATCTACGACGTGTTCACCGTGAAGGACGGCGGGCAGATCTTCCTCGCCGCGGTGAGCGACGCGCAGTGGCTCACCTTCTGCGACGTGCTGGGCTTCGCCGACCTGAAGGCCGACCCGTCGCTCGCGTCGAACAACGACCGCGTGCGCGCGCGCCCGACCTTGCTGCCCGAGCTCGGTCGGCGCCTCGCGGCCTTCGACGCGGCCGAGCTGGCGCGCCGCTTCGAGGCGGCCGGCCTGCCGTACGCGCCGATCCGCCGCCCCGAGGAGCTGTACGACGACGAGCACCTCGCGGCCACCGGCGGTCTCGCGCGCCTGAGCCTGACCGATGCGGTCGAAGGCGGCGCGAAGGCCGGCGACGAGGTCGGCGTGCCGCTGTTCCCGTTCACCCTGGCCGGCCACCGGCCCGGCGCGCGATCGAGCCTGCCGAAGCTCGGCGAACACACCGACGAGCTGCTGCGCGCGCTGGGCGTGCCGGAGCCCGGGATCCGCGCGCTGCGCGAGCGGCGCGTGGTGGCCTGACGATCACGACGAGAGGAGATGAACATGACCCGTTGCGACCCGAGCCGATTCGACCCCCTTCGCCGCGCCGCCCTGGCCGCGCTGGCGTTGGCCGCCGTGATGCCGGCGGCGGCGCAGACCGGCGACAAGCCGCTGCGCTTCGTCCTGCCCAACGCGGTGGGATCGGGCGTCGACACCATCACGCGCGCCGCGCAGGCGGCGCTGGCCAAGGCGCTGGGTCATCCGGTCGTGGTCGACAACCAGCCGGGGGCCGGCGGCATCGTCGGCGTGCAGGCCATCACGCGCGCGCCGGCCGACGGCTTCACGCTCGGCGTGGTGTCGAACAACGTGGTCATCTTCCCGAGCGTCTACAAGACGTTGCCGTTCGACCTGGCGAACGACATCGCGCCGATCGCGATCGTCGGCTACACGCCGGTGGTGCTGGTGGTGAACCCGAAGGTCCCGGCGAAGGACTCGAAGGAGCTCGTCGCGCTGCTGAAGTCGAAGCCGGGGCAGGTGAACTACGCCTCGGGCGGCAACGGCACCATCCTGCACCTGGCCAGCGAGATGTTCCTCGACGAGGCCGGCGCCAGGGCGTCGCACGTGCCGTACAAGGGCGTGGGCCCGATGCTCACCGACCTGATCGGCGGGCAGGTGGAGTTCGCCACGGCGGCGCTGCCGAGCGTGCAGCAGCACCTGAAGAGCGGCGCGCTGCGCGCCATCGGCATGGCAACGGCGCAGCGCGTCGAGGCCGCGCCCGAGATCCCGACCTTCGTCGAGCAGGGGCTGCCGAACTACGTGGTCGAGGCGTGGTTCGCGGTGGTCGCACCGAAGGGACTGCCCGCCGCCGAGGCCAGGCGCATCAACGCCGCGGTGGCCGCCGCGTTCGCCGACCCGGCGGTGAAGGAGGCGATGGCCAAGCAGGGCAACGTCATCAACGTGAGCACGGTCGAGCAGGCGCAGCAGCACTTCCGCAGCGAGCTGGCCAAGTACGCGCGCCTGGTGAAGAAGGCGGGCATCGAGCAGCAGTGAGCGCGCTGGCCGGGCGGCTGGACGACAATTCCGGACACGGCACCGCACGTGGCCGAGGCAGCGACGACACCATGACCCCGAAGACCCTGTACGACAAGCTGTGGGACGAGCACGTCGTCCGCACCGAGGAGGACGGCACCGCCATCCTCTACATCGACCGCCACCTGGTGCACGAGGTGACCAGCCCGCAGGCCTTCGAGGGCCTGCGGCTGGCCGGCCGCAAGCCGTGGCGCACGAGCTCGATCGTCGCCACCGCCGACCACAACACGCCCACCACCGGCTGGGAGCGCGGCTACGACGGCATCACCGACCCGGTGAGCCGCCAGCAGGTGGTCACGCTCGACGCGAACATCAAGGCCTTCGGCGCGGCGGCGTACTTCCCGTTCCTCGACAGCCGCCAGGGCATCGTGCACGTCATCGGGCCGGAGCAGGGCGCCACCTTGCCGGGCATGACGGTGGTGTGCGGCGACTCGCACACGTCCACCCACGGCGCGTTCGGCGCGCTGGCGCACGGCATCGGCACCAGCGAGGTCGAGCACGTGCTGGCCACGCAGACCTTGCTCGCGCGCAAGGCGAAGAACATGCTCGTGCGGGTCGAGGGCAGCCTGCCGCGCGGCT
>CAZFET010000140.1:3221-9131 GCA_964517545.1 uncultured Burkholderiaceae bacterium | reverse complement strand
CGGCGTCGATCGAGGCCCAGTCGCGTTCGAGCGGCGCGAGCGCGGCGCGCTGCGCCGGGCTGAGCTGGTGCCACCCCGGACCGCCGGCGGACTGCGCCGCGGCGGCGACGCAGGCGGACGCGAACGCCGCGGCGATCACCGTGGTCCGCAACGTCTGGAGCAGCGGGCGACGCGGTGCCATGCGGGTCGGCCTCAGTCGCGCGGCGGCGGCGGGGACTTCAGGAACTCGGCGAAGCCCGGGTCGGTGTAGGCCGACGGCGGCACATCGTCGGCGAGCAGCGCCGCGTCGACGTCGGCCGCGGCTGCGATCTGCGTGCGGGTGTGCCAGTACTGGATCGCCAGGAGGCCGGCGATCAGCACGGCCAGGGGCACCAGCGACGCGAGCTTGAACCAGCGCCCGCCCTCCGACGGCCCGCGGCCCAGGCTCGCGGTGCCGGCGCCGTCGACCATGATCTCGGGGGCGGTGGCCGCGACCAGACGCGCGGCCCGCGCCCGGGCCAGAGCCTGTTCGCGCGCGAAGCGCAGCCGTTCGGCCACGTCGTGGCCCGGCTCCAGCGCCGCGTCGGACAGCCGCGCGGTCAGCCGCAGCGCGAAGCGGGCTTCGAGCGCCTGCTCTTCCAGCGGGTGACGGTGGCGGGTGGTCTTGTCGTTCACAGCACGATTCCTCGCGCTCGAAGCGCCTTGGCCAGCGCGTGCACCGCCCGGGAGCAGTGTGTCTTGACACTGCCTTCCGAGCAGCCCATCACGGAGGCCGTTTCGGCGACGTCGAGTTCCTCCCAGTAACGAAGCAGGAACGCCTCGCGTTGACGAAGCGGAAGGGCGGCGACCTCGGACTCGATCATGCTGAGGATCTGGGTACGCGAAACACTGTCGGCGGCGCTCTCGGCCCCGAGAGATCCCTCGGCCGACTCCAGAGTTTCCAGCAGATCGAAGTCGCCGTCCGAGTCGGGGGCTTCGAAATCCGAGAGGTTGTGCACGACGGCGTTGCGCACCTTCTTCCGCCGGAACCAGTCCATCGTGGCGTTGGACAGGATGCGCTGGAACACCAGCGGCAGCTCGGCGGCGGGGCGGTCGCCGTACTTCTCGGCCAGGCGGATCATCGCGTCCTGCACGATGTCCAGCGCGGCGTCGTCGTCGCGCACCGTGTAGGCGGTGCGCTTGAACGCGCGCTTCTCGATGCTCTTCAGGAAGTCGGAGAGCTCTTTCTCGGTGGCCAAGGGCTGGCTCTTGTGTCGGACGGTCGCCCGCAAAAAACGCGGGGGATTATGTCATCGCGTCATGCCGGCGCCGGCGACGCAGGCGGCGATGCCATAATGCTGCTTCGCACAACGCAGTTCGGGTCTAAAGCCGACCGTCCGACCGAGGGCGGCGGGTTCTGACCGCGCAGGTTCCGAGTCCGCCTCACGAGGGCGCGAGGAGGGGCACCGATGGATTTTCGTCAGAGAAATTCTCAGAGGTTCGAAATGGACATGTCTGCCGCGGAAGTCAAGCGTGCCGCATCGGCACAACCGCATTCCCCCGCCACCGGATCGCAGGAGCTCAACGGCTCCGAGATCCTCGTGCGCTGCCTGCAGCTCGAGGGCGTCAAGTACCTCTGGGGCTATCCGGGCGGCGCGGTGCTCTACATCTACGACGCGCTGTACAAGCAAGACAGCATCGAGCACGTGCTGGTGCGCCACGAGCAGGCCGCCATCCACGCCGCCGACGGCTACGCGCGCGCCACCGGCGAGGTCGGCGTCGCGCTGGTGACCTCGGGGCCCGGCGTGACGAACGCCGTCACCGGCATCGCCACCGCGTACATGGACTCGATCCCGATGGTGATCATCACCGGGCAGGTGCCGACGCCGGCGATCGGCCTCGACGCCTTCCAGGAGTGCGACACCGTCGGCATCACGCGGCCGATCGTCAAGCACAACTTCCTGGTGAAGGACGTGCGCGACCTCGCGCTGACGATCAAGAAGGCGTTCCACGTCGCCCGCACCGGCCGACCGGGGCCGGTGGTGGTCGACATCCCGAAGGACGTGTCGCTCAAGACGGCGGCCTTCCACTACCCCGAGCGCGTCGAGATGCGCTCGCACAACCCGGTGCGAAAGGGCCACGGCGGCCAGATCCGCAAGGCGCTGCAGCTGCTGCTGGGCGCGAAGCGGCCGTACATCTACACCGGCGGCGGCGTCATCCTCGGCAACGCGTCGGCCGAGCTGCGCGAGCTGGTCGGCCTGCTCGGCTATCCCTGCACCAACACGCTGATGGGGCTGGGCGCCTTCCCGGCATCGGACCCGAGGTTCCTCGGCATGCTCGGCATGCACGGCACCTACGAGGCCAACATGGCCATGCAGCACTGCGACGTGCTGCTGGCCGTGGGCGCACGCTTCGACGACCGCGTGATCGGCAACCCGAAGCACTTCGCGTCGGTCGAGCGCAAGATCATCCACATCGACATCGATCCGTCGTCGATCTCCAAGCGGGTGAAGGTCGACATCCCGATCGTCGGCGACGTGAAGGACGTGCTGGTCGAGCTGATCGCGCAGCTGAAGGAGGCCGGCACGAAGCCCGACGCTGCGGCGCTCAACGCGTGGTGGGGCCAGATCAACGACTGGCGCAAGCGCGAGTGCCTCACCTACAAGCGCAGCGACGAGGTCATCAAGCCGCAGTTCGTGGTCGAGAAGCTGTGGGAGCTCACGCGCGGCACCGACTGCTACATCACGTCCGACGTCGGCCAGCACCAGATGTGGGCGGCGCAGTTCTACGGCTTCGACGAGCCGCGTCGCTGGATCAACTCCGGCGGCCTCGGCACGATGGGCGTGGGTCTGCCGTACGCGATGGGCATCAAGCTCGCGCGGCCCGACGCCGAGGCCATCTGCATCACGGGCGAAGGCTCGATCCAGATGTGCCTGCAGGAGCTGTCGACCTGCGCGCAGTACAAGACGCCGGTCAAGATCGTGTCGCTGAACAACCGCTACCTCGGGATGGTGAGGCAGTGGCAGCAGCTCGACTACGGCGGGCGCTACTCGCACAGCTACATGGACGCGCTGCCCGACTTCGTGAAGCTCGCCGAGGCCTACGGCCACGTCGGGCTGAAGATCGAGAAGCCGTCGGAAGTCGAGCCCGCGCTGCGCGAGATGCTGCGGGTCAAGGACAAGTGCTTCTTCCTCGACGTGCGCACCGACCCGACCGAGAACGTCTGGCCGATGGTGCAGGCGGGCAAGGGCATCACCGAGATGCTGCTGGGCTCCGAGGACCTGTGAGGCCCTGAGGGGCGGACGCGACGGCCGGCGTCACCGCGCCGGCCCGAGGCGCCGCCCGCAGGGAGCGCAGCCGACGGGCGTTCCATTCAACCTCGAACTTTCGAAGAGCGTGGCCAAGGGCCGGCGGTTACCGCCGCCGGCAACGAAGAGCGCGAAGGACGAACTCCCATGAAACACATCATCGCCGTGCTGCTCGAGAACGAGCCCGGTGCACTGTCGCGCGTCGTCGCGCTGTTCTCGGCGCGCGGCTACAACATCGAGAGCCTGACCGTCGCGCCGACCGAAGATCCGTCGCTGTCGCGCATGACCATCGTCACCACCGGCAGCGACGAGGTGATCGAGCAGATCACCAAGCACCTGAACCGGCTGATCGAGGTGGTGAAGGTGGTCGACCTCACCGAGGGCAGCTACACCGAACGCGAGCTCATGCTCATCAAGGTGCGCGCGGTGGGCAAGGAGCGCGACGAGATGAAGCGCATGGCCGACATCTTCCGCGGCCGCATCATCGACGTCACCGAGAAGAGCTACACGATCGAGCTGACCGGCGACGCCGGCAAGCTCGACGCGTTCATCGAGGCGGTCGACCGCACCGCCATCCTCGAGACCGTGCGCACGGGCACGAGCGGCATCGGCCGCGGTGAGCGGATCCTGCGCGTGTAGGGACCGCGATCGACGCCGCGAACGGGTCCGCGCCGGGCCCATCGAGCAATCATCTGGAGAGCACCATGAAGGTCTACTACGACAAGGACGCCGACCTCAGCCTCATCAAGGGCAAGACGGTCACCATCATCGGCTACGGCTCGCAGGGCCACGCCCACGCCCAGAACCTCAACGACTCCGGCGTCAAGGTCACGGTCGGGCTGCGCCGCGGCGGCGCGTCGTGGTCCAAGGCCGAGAAGGCCGGGCTCAAGGTCGCCGAGGTCGCCGAGGCGGTCAAGGGCGCCGACGTCGTGATGATCCTGCTGCCCGACGAGCAGATCGCGGCGGTGTACAAGAACGACGTCGAGCCGAACATCCGCGACGGCGCCTCGCTCGCCTTCGCGCACGGCTTCAACGTGCACTACGGCCAGGTCGTGCCGCGAGACGACCTCGACGTCTGGATGGTCGCGCCGAAGGCGCCCGGCCACACCGTGCGCAACACCTACACGCAAGGCGGTGGCGTTCCGCACCTGATCGCGGTGCATGCCGACAAGTCCGGCAAGGCGCGCGACCTCGCGCTCAGCTACGCGGCGGCCAACGGCGGCGGCAAGGCCGGCATCATCGAGACGAGCTTCCGCGAGGAGACCGAGACCGACCTGTTCGGCGAGCAGGCCGTGCTGTGCGGCGGCTGCGTCGAGCTCGTCAAGGCGGGCTTCGACACCCTGGTCGACGCGGGCTACTCGCCCGAGATGGCGTACTTCGAGTGCCTGCACGAGCTCAAGCTGATCGTCGACCTCATGTACGAGGGCGGCATCGCCAACATGAACTACTCGATCTCGAACAACGCCGAGTACGGCGAGTACGTGACCGGCCCGAAGGTCATCGGCGACGAGGCGAGGGCGGCGATGAAGAAGGCGCTGGCCGACATCCAGAACGGCGAGTACGCCAAGAGCTTCATCCTCGAGAACCGCGCCGGCGCGCCGACCCTGCTGTCGCGCCGCCGGCTGACGTCCGAGCACCCGATCGAGGTCGTCGGCGAGAAGCTCCGGGCGATGATGCCGTGGATCAAGGCGAACAAGCTGGTCGACCGCAGTCGCAACTGACGCGCCGCGGCGCCGGCCGTGCCGCGACCGCCAGGCCGCCCTCGGGCGGCCTTTTTCGTGAGCCCTGCGCTATCCTCCCCGCATGAATTACCCGCATCCGCTCATTGCCAAGGAAGGCTGGCCGCACATCGCCATCGCGTTCTTCGTCGCGATGTTCGCGTCGTTCTTCCTGCCGGGTGTCATGGTGCTGCTGTGCGGGCTGGCGCTGGCCTTCGTGGTGCAGTTCTTCCGCGACCCGCCGCGCCCGGTGCCGACGGCGGCCGACGCCGTGCTGTCGCCGGCCGACGGCCGCATCGTGAAGGTCGACAAGGTGCGCGACCCGTACGCCGACCGCGACGCGCTGCTGATCAGCGTGTTCATGAACGTGTTCAACGTCCACAGCAACCGCGCCAGCGTCGACGGCACGGTGACGAAAGTGCAGTACGTCCCCGGCCTGTTCGTCAACGCCGATCTCGACAAGGCCTCGAACGACAACGAGCGCAACGCCGTCGTCATCGACGCCGGAGCGGGGCGCACCGTCACCCTGGTGCAGGTGGCCGGGCTGATCGCGCGGCGCATCCTGTGCTACGTGAAGCCGGGCGACACGCTGGCGCG
Source organism: uncultured Burkholderiaceae bacterium (assembly GCA_964517545.1). GTDB lineage: Bacteria > Pseudomonadota > Gammaproteobacteria > Burkholderiales > Burkholderiaceae_C > CAZFET01. Next base: position 3,550 of record CAZFET010000140.1, on the reverse strand, counting down.
CGGGCAGCGCTACGGCTTCATCCGCTTCGGCTCGCGCGTCGACGTGTACCTGCCGCCCGACGCGCGGCCGATGGTCGCGCCGGGCGACACGGTGTACGCCACGTCGACGGTGCTCGCCACCTTCCCGGCGGCGCAATGAACGGCGACCCGATGCACGACGGCGCGCTGGACGACCGACCCGATCCCGGCGTCGAGGCGGCCCGGCCGCGCCGCCGCGGCATCTACATCCTGCCCAACCTGTTCACGCTGGCCGCGCTGTTCGGCGGCTTCTACGCCATCGTGATGGCGATGAACGGGCGCTTCGAGCTGGCGGCGATCGGCGTCTTCTG
>CAZFET010000140.1:0-3211 GCA_964517545.1 uncultured Burkholderiaceae bacterium | reverse complement strand
CCATGGTGCTCGACAGCCTCGATGGCCGCGTGGCCCGGATGACGCACACGACCAGCGCGTGCGGCGAGCAGATGGACAGCCTGTCCGACATGGTGAGCTTCGGCGCCGCGCCGGCGCTGATCGTCTACGAGTGGGCGCTCAAGGGCCTGGGCAAGCTGGGCTGGATCGCCGCCTTCGTCTACTGCGCCGGCGCCGCGCTGCGGCTGGCGCGCTTCAACACCAACATCGGCGTGGTCGACAAGCGCTTCTTCCAGGGCCTGCCGAGCCCGGCCGCGGCCGCCTTGGTCACCGGCTTCATCTGGCTCATGGACGACGCCGGCTACCGCGGTGTCCGCCAGATCGACTGGCTGGCCTGGACCGCCTTTGCGCTGACCCTGTACGCCGGCCTCACGATGGTGACGAACGTGCCGTTCTACAGCTTCAAGGACGTGAGCTTCAAGCGCAGCGTGCCGTTCATCGTGATCGTGGCCATCGCGCTGTTCTTCGCGCTGATCGCCTACCACCCGCCGACGGTGCTGTTCGTGCTGTTCGTGATCTACGGCCTGTCGGGCTACGGCGTTTACGCGTGGCGCAAGCTGAAAGGCAAGCCGGTCAGCGTGATCGCCACGTCGACCGACGAGCCCGACGAGCGCGGGCTGCATTGAGCTGCTATATTCCGCCTCATGTCGCCGCGCATCGCCGCCTCCCTCCTACTTCTTCTCGAGGTGCTTCGGGCGCGCTGATCGCACACGCATAGAACAACCGCATCAACGGCCCGCAAGCATCCACGCTGCGGGCCGTTCGCTTTTTCCGCCCCTGGTCTTCCACCCTGGAGAGTCCCATGACCGACAAGCTGATCATCTTCGACACGACCTTGCGTGACGGCGAGCAGTCGCCCGGCGCCTCGATGACGAAGGACGAGAAGCTTCGCATCGCGCGCCAGCTCGAGCGGCTGCGGGTGGACGTGATCGAGGCCGGCTTCGCCGCGTCGAGCAACGGCGACTTCGAAGCGGTGAAGGCGATCGCCGGGCACATCAAGGAGTCGACGGTCTGCTCGCTCGCGCGTGCCAACGACCGCGACATCGCGCGCGCGGCCGAGGCGCTGAAGGGCGCGGCGCGGGCGCGCATCCACACCTTCATCGCGACCAGCGCGCTGCACATGGAAAAAAAGCTGCGGATGACGCCCGAGCAGGTGCACGAGCAGGCGCAGCTCGCGGTGCGCTTCGCGCGCAACCTGTGCGACGACGTGGAGTTCTCGCCCGAGGACGGCTACCGTTCCGACGTCGACTTCCTGTGCCGCGTGCTCGAAGGCGTCATCCGCGAGGGCGCGACCACCATCAACATCCCCGACACCGTGGGCTACGCGGTGCCCGAGCTCTACGGCAGCTTCATCCGCACCTTGCGCGAGCGCATCCCCAACTCCGACAAGGCGGTCTGGTCGGTGCACTGCCACAACGACCTCGGCATGGCCGTGGCCAACTCGCTGGCCGGCGTGAAGCTCGGCGGTGCGCGCCAGGTCGAGTGCACGATCAACGGGCTGGGCGAGCGCGCCGGCAACTGCTCGCTCGAGGAAGTGGTGATGGCGGTGCGCACGCGCCGCGACTACTTCGGCCTGCACGTCGGCATCGACACCACGCAGATCGTCCCGGCCTCGCGCCTGGTGGCGCAGACCACGGGCTTCGTCGTGCAGCCGAACAAGGCGGTGGTCGGCGCCAATGCGTTCGCGCACGCCTCGGGCATCCACCAGGACGGCGTGCTCAAGGCGCGCGACACCTACGAGATCATGCGGGCCGAGGACGTGGGCTGGAGCGCCAACAAGATCGTGCTCGGCAAGCTGTCGGGTCGCAACGCCTTCAAGCAGCGCCTGCAGGAGCTCGGCATCGAGATGGACTCGGAGAGCGAGATCAACGCCGCGTTCGCCAAGTTCAAGGAACTGGCCGATCGCAAGAGCGAGATCTTCGACGAGGACATCATCGCGCTGGTCAGCGACGAGAGCGTCACCAGCGAGCAGGAGACCTACCGCCTGCTGTCGCTGGAGCAGCAGTCGGCGACGGGCGAGCGTCCGCACGCGAAGGTCGCGTTCTCGGTCGGGGACCAGGAGTTCCACTCGGAGAGCGACGGCAACGGGCCGGTCGACGCCAGCCTGAAGGCGATCGAGGCCAAGGTGCACAGCGGTGCCGAGATGCTGCTGTACTCGGTCAACGCCATCACCAGCGGCAGCACCGAGTCGCAGGGCGAGGTCACCGTGCGGCTGCAGCACGGCGGGCGGGTCGTCAACGGCGTCGGCTCCGACCCCGACATCGTGGTCGCGTCGGCCAAGGCGTATCTCTCGGCACTCAACAAACTTCACAGCAAGATCGAACGGGTGGCGGCCCAGGGCTGACGGCCGGTGACCTTTCTCACGCTGTACGCAACTTCAGTGAGACTTGAGGAAAACCACCTAAGCTTTTGATCTTGCGCGTGTTTTTAGGCTCCCATAGACTCGGCCCCAAACCGATCGTTGGGAGTCCCACTTGCCTTCGTTGCTGTCGAAGTTGAGCGCCTTGGTGTGCGGCGCGGCCGTCGCGGGCCTGCTGGCGCTCGCCGCTCCGTCGGCCGACGCGGCGACCCAGCCGAAGAAGAAGCCCGCGGCCAGCGCCGCCAAGACCGGCAAGCCTTCGGCGCGTGCCAAGCGCGCCACCCGCGCCATGCGCGTGGTGCCGGCCCGCCCGTCGTTCGGCAAGCTGCAGGGTCTTCACGCGACGGACGATCCGCTGGACCTCAGGTCCAGCGTCGCGCTGGTGCTCGACCAGGACACCGACGAGGTGCTGCTGAGCAAGAACCCCGAGGCGGTGCTGCCGATCGCGTCGATCACCAAGCTGATGACGGCGCTCGTGGTCACCGAGGCGAACCTGCCGCTCGACGAGCCGCTCACGTTCTCCAAGGACGCCGCCGCCACCGAGAAGGGCAGCCGTTCGCGCCTGTACGTCGGCGCGCAGCTCACGCGCGAGGAGATGCTGCACCTCGCCTTGATGGCTTCGGAGAACCGCGCGGCGCACGCGCTCGGCCGGCATTTCCCCGGCGGGCTCGACGCCTTCGTCGAGGCGATGAACCGCAAGGCGCAGGAACTCGGCATGGCCGACACGCACTTCGTCGAGCCGACCGGGCTGTCGAGCCGCAACCAGTCGAGCGCGCGCGATCTGGCCGTGCTCGTGAAGTCGGTCTATGCCGTGCCGCTGATCCGCGAGCTGTC
>CAZFET010000139.1:7864-9139 GCA_964517545.1 uncultured Burkholderiaceae bacterium | reverse complement strand
CAGGAAGGCACCTCGGTGCGCTCGTTCGCCGGCGCGCCGTACAAGAGCGGCGGCCACACCGGCACCGCGCAGGCCGTGGGCATCCGGCAGAACAAGACGGACAACGCCGCCAAGCTCGCCGAACACCAGCGCGACCACTCCTGGTACATCGCGTTCGCGCCGGTCGACGCGCCGACCATCGCGCTGGCGGTGATCGTCGAGAACGCCGGCTTCGGCTCGGAGGCCGCCGCGCCGATCGCGCGGCGCGTGTTCGACTACTGGCTGCTCGGGCTGTGGCCGAGCGAGGAAGACATCGTGCTCACGCAGCAGGGCAAGTCGACCGCGCCCGTGGGCAAGCAGCGCGATGCCGCGACCGTGCCGCTGCCTTCGGTCCACGGCGTGCCGGTGGCGGCCGCCGCGGCGCCGTGGCGCGGCGCCGTCGGCGCGACGACGGTGGCGACGTCGACGCTCGCGCCGCGCGAGGCCGCCCGATGAGCGCGGTGCTCGACCGGCCCACGCCGTGGCAACGCCTGAAGCCCGTGTTCATGGGCTTCGACGGTCCGCTCGCATTGGCGATCGTGCTGCTCGCGGCGGCGGGGCTGGTCACGATGTACTCCGCCGGCTTCGACCACGGCACGCGCTTCGTCGACCACGGCCGCAACATGCTCATCGCCGCGGCCATCATGTTCGTGGTCGCGCAGGTGCCGCCGCAGCGGCTGATGATGCTGGCCGTGCCGCTGTACACCGTGGGCGTGGCGCTGCTGGTGGCCACGGCGCTGTTCGGCATCACGAAGAAGGGCGCGACGCGCTGGCTCAACGTCGGCATCGTCATCCAGCCGAGCGAGATCCTGAAGATCGCCACGCCGCTGATGCTGGCATGGTGGTTCCAGAAGCGCGAGGGCCAGCTCAAGGTGCCCGACTTCCTGGTGGCCGGCGTGCTGCTGGCCCTGCCGGTCGGGCTGATCGTCAAGCAGCCCGACCTCGGCACGGCGATCCTCGTGCTCGCCGCGGGGCTGTACGTGATCTTCTTCGCCGGCCTGTCGTGGAAGCTGATCCTGCCGGTCATGCTGGCCGGCGCGATGGCGCTCGGGGCGCTGGTGATGTCGGAGGAGCGCATCTGCCAGCCCGACGTGAAGTGGCCGCTGCTGCACGAGTACCAGAAGCACCGCGTCTGCACCCTGCTCGACCCCACGAAGGACCCGCTCGGCAAGGGCTTCCACATCATCCAGGGAATGATCGCCATCGGCTCCGGCGGCAGCACCGGCAAGGGCTTAATGAACGGCACGCAGACGCAGC